>CALBJS010000020.1 GCA_937892995.1 uncultured Peptococcaceae bacterium
GCCCTTATTCCCTTGGTCGATGCCGGACAGGGGGGGGATCTTCTGGATAGGATCGTCCTCATCCGCAGGCAAATGGCAGGAGAACTGGGCTTTATTGTCCCGGTGATCAGGGTCAGAGATAATATGAATCTCCAGCCGAATCAATATTTAATCAAAATCAAAGGTGCTGAAGTAGCATCCGGAGAACTCTTAGCTGATCACTATCTTTCCATTAGCAGTGGGCTTGATGATGATTCTATACCTGGAACGCCCACCAAAGAGCCGGCTTTCGGATTGGAAGCTAAATGGATTCATGCCTCTTCCCGCGAACAAGCAGAATTATCCGGTTATACGGTGGTAGATGCTCCGACGGTTCTGGCCACTCATCTTACTGAAGTGATCAAATCACATGCCTATGAGATCCTTAACCGTCAGGATGTGAAAAAGCTTATCGATCATGTCAAGGAGCAGGCTCCTGCAGTCGTTGAAGAATTAATCCCGGACCTTCTTAATCTGGGTCAGGTACAGAAGGTATTATCTAATCTCTTGCGAGAAAGAATCTCGATTAAAGATCTGGTGACTATCTTGGAAAATTTGGCTGATTATGCTCCCTTGTCCAAAGATATAGATAGACTGACCGAATATGTTCGACAAGGTCTAGCTCGTCAAATAATTCAACCTCTGCTTGATGCTCAAAAGAGATTACCTGTACTTACTGTTGAACCGCAGATTGAGCAGTTAATCCTCGATAACCTTCGACCTTCGGATTACGGGAATTATGTTAACCTGGATCCCAATGTCCTGCAAAAGTTATTAAAACAAATAACCGTTCAAGTCGAACGCATAGTACTTAATGGTTATCAGCCGGTGATCTTGTGTGCTCCTGTTGTTCGTATAAACTTGAAAAGAATGACGGAACGTCAGATTCCTCATCTAGTGATCTTATCCTATAATGAATTAGTACAGGGTGTTGAAGTACAGGCCCTGGGAATGGTGGTGTTGGACAATGAGAGTTAAGCGTTTCACAGGAGAGAATGTTACCGATATTATGAGCAAAATAAAGAGGGAATTAGGGCCTGAGGCTGTAATCCTTCAGACTCGTCAAATCAAAGAAGGCGGTTTTTTAGGTTTCTTCGCCAAGACAAAAGTAGAGATAATTACGGCCATAGAAGAGAAACCTCAAGTAAAGCCCCAAGTTTCGGGAACATCTCAAAATGGCCCTTTGCAAACAGTGAAGACTGATGCTATTAAAAAGGCTTATGAAGCTTACCGCGAGAAGGAAAACGAATATGCCATGGAGAATACAGGCCAGGAATCGCTAAAACCCTCTAACATCGCGGAACAAGATCTTTTAGAGAGAACCAAGTCAGAGCTTCAGGAGATGCATAGTATCTTAAAAGAAATAAAAGGTCACATCTCTAAGGAAGATAAGGAAAATCCTGAGCCCTTACACAAATGGGTGAATTTTTTAATCACTAGGGGAGTGAGTAGAGAACTGAGTAATCGTCTTCTCTACAGGGTTAAAAATGAACTAGTAGAAGGACAATGGGATAATTCCGTACTTGTTTTTGAGAATTTGAAAAAGCAAGTAGCTAACCTTTGCACTAATACTCAGACCATTAGACCTCGTAAATCCAAGACCTTAGTGGTTGCTTTGGTAGGTCCTACCGGGGTAGGGAAAACAACAACAATCGGCAAACTTGCGGCAGGCTTTAGTATTATCGAAAAAAGAAAGGTAGCCTTGGTTACTGCGGACACTTATAGGGTTGCGGCAGTAGAACAACTGAGGACTTTCGGGGAAATCATCGGAGTACCCGTGGAAGTTGTAATGACTCCTGAGGGATTAAAGGAAGCTATCGATGAACAGAGGGATAAAGAACTAATATTTATTGATACGGCAGGGCGTAGCCCTCATCATGATCTCCATATGTCGGAGTTAGAAGCTTTTCTCAATAAGGCCCAACCCGATCTTACTATGTTGGTTATGAGTGCAACTACTAATCTTCCTGATCAGATCAAGGCCTTTGAGAGATTTAAAGACCTTTCCACCCATCTAATTTTAACGAAGCTGGACGAAAGTTTTAGTCTCGGTTCGCTTCTTGACCTATTGGTTAATACTGATCTACCCGTTGCTTATCTGACTAACGGGCAGGATGTTCCGGATGATATAGATGCAGCAACTCCTGAGAAGCTGGCCAGATGTGTTTTAGGGGAGGGTAATCCCAATGTATGACCAGGCTAGTACCTTACGTAGATTAGCGGGACAGAGAGAGCCGGCAGCCAAAAGAAGCATGAGAGTGATTGCGGTTAGTAGTGGAAAAGGTGGAGTCGGCAAAACCAGCTTAGTGGTGAATCTAGCCTTAGCCTTAGCGGAATATAATCATAGGGCCATTGTTCTAGACGGAGATCTCGGTCTGGCTAACGTAGATGTTGCTTTCGGGATTACTCCCCGCTACAATATCAAACATCTGTTGGCCGGAGAGAAGAGAATCGAAGATATCCTGTTCCCGGTAGACCGAGGGGTTAAGGTCTTACCCGGAGCCTCCGGGGTTATAGAGCTGGCTAATCTGGATAGGGGGCAACTTAAGAATGTTCTCGTGAATCTGGGTCGTCTGGAGAAGATGGCAGACATTCTGCTTATTGATACAGGAGCCGGCTTGGGACATACTGTTTTGAACTTTATCTGTGCTTCAGATGATGCCATCGTAGTGCTGACCCCGGAACCTCCCTCTATAACAGATGCTTATGGTTTGCTAAAATCGATGAAGGGTCAGTCGGAGAAAATTAATATTAATATTGTAGTAAATCGGGTTAGGAATGAAGCTGAAGCTCGGCAGGTTTATGAAAGGTTGGAACATGCCGTAAGGAAGTTTTTAGGGATACCCCTTCATCTTTTGGGATGGATCTATGATGATCCTCTGGTGGGACGATCGGTCATGGAACAAAAACCTGTAGGAATTTCCAATCCCCAAAGTCATGCCTATAAATGTATTCAATGGATTGCCGGTAATGTGGTGGGGACCTACAATCAGCCACCTACTCCAAGTGGTGGTATTAGGGGTTTTCTCTCTTCGCTTTTAAGATCGAATTAGGATTCTGAACAGGAAACGAAAGTACCGGGGGTGGTAAGATGCTTCATGAAGACAAAATCTACGAAGGATTATCTATTGAACTTGTTGTCCACTCTGGGGAGTATCGGGGAAAATATAGAACTAGAATAGAAGAGGTGGGCAAGAGGATTCTTTCTATTGGAGTTCCGGTTGCTGAAGGTCAGTTTATTCCCTTAAGGGAAGGAACAGAATTGGAAATCTTTTTTGCGGATAATATTTCAGCTTATTCCTTTTCTAGTATCATCATTAAGCGGATTGCCTTCCCAATTCCTACTTTTATTATTGAATTTCCTCAAAGGATAATCAAAGTTCAAAGACGAAAGTTTGTGAGGGTAGAGGTTATTCGTCCTCTTATATATCGCATTTTGGGGGAAACAGGGCTAAGTGAAGAAAGACAGGGCTTTATGAATGACTTGAGTGGAGGGGGGTTACTGTTTAAATCTGAAGAGAAAATACCTCTAAAAACGGTTCTATTGCTTAAATTAATGATTGGTACGAATGAAATGGAGATTCTAGGGACTGTCATTCGTTCTCTAAAAGAAGATAATGATTGTTATCTGGTATCCGTTGAGTTCGACGAGATATCCGAAAAGACCAGAGATATAATAATTAAATACATTTTTGATATCCAAAGGGAAATGCGAAAGAAAGGCCTGGTTTGATATGGAAATATCGGCTATTAGAATTGAAGCTTTAAAAGAGATTGGCAATATCGGAGCTGGGCATGCAGCTACTTCCCTTTCCAAGATGCTGCAAACCAGAATAGAGATGACGGTTCCTAAAGTTTGGCTTGTGCCCCTCCCGAGATTACCTGAAGCCTTAGGTCAGCTTGAGGCGACGAAAGTAGCTCTGTATTTAAAAGTAGAGGGGGAGGCACCAGGCAAAGCTATGTTTGTGCTTTCAGTCAAAAGTGCCCAGCTAATAACTAAGACTTTGCTTTGGAAGTCAGAGCTACCCGATATTATTAATGATCAGATGGCCCAATCAGCGTTAAGAGAAGTAGGAAATATTCTAGTAAGCTCTTTTGTGATCGCCCTAAGTGAATTCTCAAGAATTAGACTTCAACCTTCCATACCTGCCCTAGGTATTGATATGATCGGGGCCATGATCGATGCTGTTCTCTTAGACGAAGGAAAGCTAGATGACAATATCTTGATTATAGATACCAAATTATCGGGTTTGGAAGAGATGGAAGGTATGTTTCTTTATATTCCGGGTGAGGGTTCGATAGATAAGCTGCTGGGAGTATTCGGAATATGAACAAAACAATAGTAGTCGGGATGGCGGATTATAAAGTTGGCAAACCCCCGGCTAAATTGATGACTGCCGGATTAGGTTCCTGTATTGGGGTGTGTATCTACGACCTTCAAGCTCAAATAGGTGGGATGGCCCATATCATGCTTCCTAGCTCTAAAGAAAGTATGAAAGGAAATCCGGCTAAGTATGCCGACACATGTATAGAGATGATGCTCGAAGAACTCTTGAACCTGGGAGTTCTAAGATCAAGATTAAAAGCTAAGATGGCCGGTGGTGCCCAAATGTTCTCTTTTGCAGGCAAAACCCCTCTTTTAAGGATCGGGGAAAGAAATGCGGAAGCAGTGGCCCAGGAATTGAAGAAAGTGGGTATCTCTTTACTTGCCTCTGATGTAGGCGGCACTTTTGGAAGAACTATTAATTTTGATATTAAGACAGGGAATTTACATATTAGGACTATTAACCATGGTGAAAAGGTGATTTAATGATTTTGCTTAAGAAATCAAAATTGGAAGATTTACTTTTTAAATTATCAATAATCACCGGAGCAGTAGTTTTGCTGCTTTCTATCCTGAACGGTTATCAGCTATTGATGATCATTCTAAGGACGATTTTATCCTCCTCTTTTATTTATGTGATTGGCAAAGGGTTTTTAAGATTATGGGAAAAGATATCCTTGCCGCCCCAAGAAGGTAGTTTGGACTATCGTTCTAAGATTGATATCCTTCTGGGAGATTCCCAACTAAACGATGAGCAAAGTACTCCAACTGATCAAGAGATTACTATTCCCGGGCAGATAAATCCCAATATGAAAAATGAACTGCAAGACGCAAAAAACAAAGCGGAAATGGTCAGAAAAATGGGTTGGGAAGAAGAATAGCGGAGGTGGAATTGATTGTATAGCGGGCAGTATAATACGTCAAAACAAAATGTCTGGACAGAAGAGAACCTAGAAAAATTTTTACCCCTAGTAAAGCGGATCTCCGGCAGACTAGCTATATCTCTACCTGCTCATGTTGATGAGGGAGATCTTATCGGCTACGGTGTTTTTGGCTTACTTGACGCCCTAAATAGATATGAACCTTCGAAAGGGGCGAAATTTGAAACTTATACTACCTTAAGGATAAGGGGCTCGATAATTGATGGTTTGAGATCTATGGATTGGGTTCCACATTCAGCCCGCCAAAAGGTTAAACGCGTTCATCGAGGATTTACTCAATTGGAGAATACCCTAGGGCGCAGTCCGACTATGGAGGAAGTTGCTCAACATCTTGAAATATCTGTTGAAGAGTTAAATACCACTTTACTTCAGGGACAATATATGACTCTCGTTCCTTTAGAAGATATGACATCTCCTGATTCAGGAGATGTTAACATCTCTCCTCTAGATCTGCTCGTAGACCATAAGTCCCAAGAATCTTTTCAACAGATCGAAAAAGAAGAACAAAAACAAATTCTTTCTAAGGCTATCGGAAAATTGTCGGAAAAGGAAAAAATGGTGGTTGCTTTATACTATCGAGAGGAGCTTACCCTAAGAGAGATTGCTTCAATTATGAGCTTATCGGAATCAAGGATATCCCAAATTCACTCCCAGGCAATTTTAAGATTGCGTGGTTACCTAAGCCGACAAAAGAAAAATATTTTCTAAAGGGTTATTCTTAAAGTATGGAATAACCCTTTTATAATTGCTTGAAAAAAATAATCATCTCTAAAGTATAGGGGTGATTTATTCGATATTAATATTGAAGTACCTGATGGGAGGTGAACGGATGAATATTACTGATGTTCTGATGCTTAGGAATGCAAAAAACGGAGATAGTGAGCAATTAATCGGCAAAGAAGAAACTATTGACCAAGCAGATTCACTCTTATTTACCTATTTGCTTAATAATTTCTCAAGTACTCGGAATGAAGTGTCAGAACAACAACCTGAAGAAGAACTGGATGATATTGTAATCCCCAGGAAAACGTATCCCCAAATTCTTCAGAATCTGTTTCCGGCAGGCAAGGAGGCCAATTCCGCCGGATTGAAGGGTGAACAGAGTATAAATAACGTTGTATCGTCTGGGGCAGTGGCATTGTCGGACCCGGCAGAAGGACAACAAGGAAAGATATCCGCTGAAGGGATTCTTATTGATAGGGCTAGAACAGAAGGAGACGCAGTACCAATGGTTCAAACTACGGCCCTTAAAACGGAGCATGTTCTTAACCAGGGTTCCCCGGATAACAGGCCATTACAAGGATATAAGGCCCAAGGTATTACTGTAACCCTGAGAGATCTCGGATTTGAAGGGACTAATGATCCGAGATCTAAAGAGAGTATATCTCTCGATCCCCTGGAGTTGGATAAATATAAAAAGATGACTGAACAATTCCAAGAACTTTCCGGAAAGATCGAACTTAATACAAGTCAAAAGACTAAATCCGGAGAGGTTGTTAATAGAACAGCTTTCTTTACCGCTAAGCAGGAATTGCATCAAGCCGGGAAAGAAAATGCGGATCTGACGAAAAATTCTGAGACTATAGTTTCACAGGGAAAATCTGTTTCCCAGTCACCTGTCGTAGGGGGAAATGGGCAACAGGGGCTTACTTCCGGACAAGAAAATTTGGGAGAAAAGAGCTCACTTGAAAAACACCCAGATTTACATTCAATACAGGCTATAACAAATAAGACAGATGGTAATTCAGATTCGATTAACTCTTTAGATAGTAAGAATACAGTCTCTTACGATTCGGGTAAAGTATGGGAACAAGTTCTGGATATACTCAAAAAACAGGAACTGAACACTAATAAGAATGTCAAGGAATTATCGCTCCATCTTCAACCGGCGGAATTAGGTAAAGTTCAGATTTCGTTACGGATGGAAAACGGACAGCTACACTTGGTGTTGAATGCTTCGGAGCAAGCCACAGGGACTATCTTGCAGAATAATATACAAGATCTTAAAAATGGTCTTACTCAGATGGGAGTAGCCTGTGGAACTTTTCAGATGGGTGATCAATACAACGAGGAAAGTGGTTCGGGCAGAGACGATTCCCCGAAACGCAGTAAGTATGGCCTTAAATTACCTGAAGAAGAGATTCCTGCTTTCTTAGGAATTAGTTCTTATTTTTCCCATGATGGGTCCGGAGGCAGGATCAATGTTAGTGTTTGATGGAGGAAAGCTAGATGACAACAATTAATGCTTCAAATTATGCTGCCTATTCCACGTATTCCAAGACCAACACAGCGACTAAAGAGGTTAACAATAGCTTGGGTAAAGATGAGTTCCTAAAATTACTTGTCGCTCAATTGAAAAACCAAGACCCGATGTCGCCTATGCAAGATGCGGATTTTATTGCTCAACTTGCCCAATTCAGTTCTTTAGAGCAAATGAGCAATATGGCAACTTCGGTAGAGGCTCTTAGAGCTAGTATGACAATGCTTTACAGTCAGTCTCTCTTAACTCAGGGTGCTGCCTTAATAGGCAAAGAGGCTGTAGGGATTGATAGTAAAGGTGCAGAAATCTCTGGTCGTATAACCTCAGTTAGTTGGTTGAATAACTCGTTAGCGGTTATGGTAGGAGATACTCTGCTCAGTTTGGAAAACATTATGGAAATAAAAGAAACTGGGCTTAACAGTGCGGAAAGTTCAGGGTTTACTTTGCTCGACGGTAAGAACGAGT
Organism: uncultured Peptococcaceae bacterium; assembly: GCA_937892995.1. Taxonomy (GTDB): domain Bacteria; phylum Bacillota; class Desulfitobacteriia; order Desulfitobacteriales; family Syntrophobotulaceae; genus CALBJS01. The sequence continues at coordinate 8,009 of CALBJS010000020.1, forward strand.
CGCCTGCAATCAGTGCAGAGGCAGCAGAGCATAGTGAACTATAGCGTCTAAGCAAAAAAATAATCTGATTATAAGCATAAGATTTTAAAATAAGCGGAGGTAAATGCCTTATGATGCGTTCATTGTATTCGGCTATCACCGGTCTGAAAAATCATCAGATCAGTATGGATATTATCGGTAACAATATTGCCAACGTTAATACGGCCGGTTATAAAAGAGAGAGGGCTAGCTTTTCCACCATGCTTGGTCAGGAGATTCGTGGGGCATCCGCCCCAACCACAACGACCGGTGGCACCAACGGAATTTCGATCGGCCTAGGTAGCATTCTGGGTTCTGTGGATAAGATCATGGGCCAGGGTAGCTCGCAGTATACCGGGAAGGCGACCGATATGATGATTCAGGGAGAGGGGATGTTTGTTCTTAATACGGGAACAGGTAATGTGTTCACCAGGGTAGGAAATTTTGACTTTGACAAAGACGGCAAATTGATTGATGTGGGAACCGGAGCAAAGGTTCAGGGATATGGGAGTGAATCGACAGCCACTCCCGGAACGGATCCTACTACAGATCCGGCTGTTATTGATATTCCTGCTACTGATCCCTGGGGTGCTGCAGGTACCCTTCCCGGGGACATTCGATTTACCTTGGGTGAAGAACTTGATGGGGCGACTGATTATAAACTGGCCAGTTTCAGCATCGGTCAGGATGGGGTGGTTACCGGTGTTTATACCGATGGAACTTTTTCGGTAACGAAACCAATGTTTAAAATAGCCATAGCGACTTTTCCTAATCAAGCAGGCTTAGTTCCTCAAGGGAACAACTATTATGCCGAAAGCAATAACTCCGGTGCTGCCGATATCGGTCATCCGGGGGACGGCGGGAAAGGGCTGATCATACCCAATTACTTGGAAATGTCTAATGTTGACCTTTCCCAGGAATTCACGGATATGATCGTGACTCAACGTGGCTTCCAAGCCAATTCCCGGGTTATTACGGTTTCTGATACCCTCTTACAGGAACTGATTGATCTTAAACGCAATTAAAGAAGCTAATTGGCATAAGGGAATAATTCTAGCAGAAATAGTATTAATCGCTGAGATTTAAAGGATTTGCATTTTTAATAGAGAATAACTTGATTATTAGCATAACTTTAAGAAGTTATCGAAGGGGTTATTGAAATGAGGGTATCAACAGAATATCTGGAAAGACTTCAAGGCCGCATTGAAATCATTGCTAACAACCTTGCCAATGCTAATACTCCCGCTTTTAAAGAAGGGTTGCTTTTTATCGAAGAAAATTATGATGTCCGGGAAAAAAGCAATACTATTGCTCAGTATGGTGGGGTAATGCCGGGAGTCGAAAACGCTGAGATCCCTAACAGAAATATGTATGTTGGCAGACGTATTGACTTTAGCCAGGGGGCCCTGTCCGAAACCGGGAACCCTCTGGATATGGCGATAAGCGGGGAAGGATTTTTTCAAATTAGAACTCCGGATGGTCAAATAGGATATACGCGGGCAGGATTATTCAGCCTGGATAGTATAGGTAATCTTGTGAATAATGAGGGGATGTTAGTCCAACCGCAAATTAACATACCTTCCAACGCTGCTAAAATCAGTGTAGAATCAGATGGTACAATTCGGGGAGTGCTCCTGGAAGAGACAGAAGAACTTCAGGAGGATGAAGAAAATGAAATAATAGATTTCGGGCGGATTTCCTTATTTTTGTTTCCTAACCCTAATGGATTGGAACAAATAGGGCACAATATGTACTTTCCTACCGAGGCTTCAGGTCAAGCTATTGGGGGGACCGCAGGTGGGGAAGGTTATGGAGAGATCAAGAGTGGGATGCTCGAAAGATCGAATGCGGATCTTGTTAATGCTATGACTCAATTGATCGAAGCCCAGCGGGCTTATCAGTTTGATTTGCGTATTACCAAAGATCGAGATGAAATGATGCAGCAGGCTATTATGATGAGGGGATAAGTATGGCAAGTTGGGCAGATTCGAAAATATTTACCTTGCTTGAAGGTGGACTTGACGGGTTAAGTCTGCGTAATAAAGTGTTGGCAGATAATATTGCTAATGTGGATACACCGAATTTTAAAAGATCTGATGTTAAATTTGATGAAGTCTTGCAGAATGCACTTAATCCTAAAAATGCCGGCCATATCGAGCTTCAACGAACTTCTCCCGGGCATTTACCGGGAACAGGGATGCCGGGAGGGAGTTTCCTCATTAAAGATAAGAGCACAACTTTCCGGAATGATGGCAATAATGTGGACATAGATCTGGAGATGGCCAGGCTTGCCCAGAATACCTTAGAGTACAATGCCTTATCCAGATCTTTAACTTCCCATCTAACCATGTTAAGACAGGTAATACAGGGTTAATACCTTTAATACTATACCGGGTGGTGATAAGTCGTGCTACGGGGACTTTATACAGCGGCTTCAGGAATGGTTCTTAATAATCAACAAAGTGAGTCTATTCAAAAGAATATTGAAAATATGCGTAATTCGGGTTATCGACAGGAAAGTGAAAGGGTCACTTCTTTTCCGCGTTTACTGGTCAACAGGGTAAGCACCACGAATTCCGAACCACAGACCATAGAAAAAATTCCTTTAGGGATTATGGGAACAGGGGTATATGCCGACCGGAAACGCTACAGTGGTGAACCGGGTCTTCTTCGTGAGACAAAAAACAGGACAGATATAGCTCTAAATTCTGAGGGCTATTTTGTTATTGATACTCTCCAAGGTGAACGTTATACCCGTAATGGTCACTTCCAGCTTGATCCTGCGGGGATGTTGAGAACAGCAGGCGGGAATATGGTTCTAGGGCAAAACGGAATTATCGGTCCTTTGCCAGATGATTTTGTGATCAATCCGGATGGCACCGTAGAAGATAGGGCTAATCAGGAGATAATAGATAGGCTAAGAATAGTTAATATTCCCGCTGAAGCTATCCAAAGAGATGGTTTAACCAGTCTTTATTATGCCACAGTGCAACCAACAGAAGCTCCTAGGGAGGATATCAGAATCCATCAGGGTTATATCGAAGAATCCAATGTAGACCTTAATGCTCAGTTGGTAAAGATGCTTCAGGTGTCCAGAGCCTATTCTGCGAATCAGAAGGTTGTCCAGATGAATGATAACCTTCTTCAGAAAGCAGTCAATGAAATAGGGAAGGTTTGAAATATCATTATATAAGGGGAAAATATTTTATTTAGTCAGAAAAATATGGAGATTAAGAAAGGTAGCTAAGCAGGAAGATTAAATAATTAAGGATAGTCCATAGAGAACAGTTAAGAGAAGGAGGGGTAAATACAATGGGCTTTCAAGTAGTGGTGTTTTCTCTGGGAAATGAAGAATACGGGCTTCCTATTGAATCGGTGCAGGAAATAACCCGTTTAACTGAGATACACCCTATACCCAAAGCTCCTGATTATCTGAAAGGACTAATAAGTATTAGGGGCGAAGCTATTCCCCTTATCGATATGCAGGAGAGGTTTAGCGTAAAATCCCAAAACGGGCTAGAATACGCAATTATTATTGAGATTAATGGTAGCCTGATTGCTTTTGCGGTAGAAGAAGTAAAAGAGGTCAGAACTTTAGAAAACATTTCCCCACCGCCGCTTTTAATAAATTCTCCGTTTATTGGAGGTATTGTTAATCTTCCCGATAGGATCATTATCCAGATCTACCCTGAACGTATTCTGGAAGAAGAAGAACTAACTGGGCTTCAGAGCTTGACAGCTAATTAAAAATAATCTATATTAGGGCGTAAGTTATAATTGTTATAAATCTGAGGGTCTGGTTTTAAACAAGTTTCTAATGGGTAGAATACTTAGGGATATTGAATATGGCTTTTTCGGGACTTGAGCATCTAGATTATTATAAATATCTTTTTAAAATAAGTTGGCCGGCTCTGGTCGGTCTTTTTATTATTTACTCATTACTGGGAATAAGATTAATTCAGGCTGTTAAAAAGAATGTCTCTGGGAAACAACTTAAGATGCCGGTCTTGATAAGATTTTTCTTTACTTTAGTAGTGCTCTCAATTTATACAACTATGTTTGTCCGAAGTTATGGAGATTGGTTTTACCAACCATCTGTGAGCAGGGGAGTAGTTCAATCAGTGGCAAAAAATCAGACAGCTATCCTTGAGGACTATCTTCTCACCTTAAAAAGCGGAGAAGAAAGCATTACGGTGAGCATCGATAAGAGCTTGTACAAGAATCTAATTACAGATGACTTGATTGAAATCGCCTACTTGCCTAGCAAAAAAGAAGTATTCAGATGCACAATATTAACCCGACAAGCAGAGAATGTCATATAATAAGATATGTTCCCTTATGGAAGTTTGTGGAATCAGTATATTGACTGTCTATGCTATAATATAAATAAAAAGAAGAGTCTTACAAGAAAAAATGAAGTCTTAACCCTTAAATTAAAGGTTAAGGGAAAGGAGAGTGGAATGTTATGCGCATTCTAAAGGTAAATGACAATACGGTTCGCATTTTTATCTCCTTTACCGAGCTTGCAGACCGAAATATTTCCCTGGCAGATTTTTTCCAGCGCTCAGCTAGAACGGAGCAGTTTTTCTGGGAATTGATATCCAAGGCAAGAGATGAGGTGGACTTTACTCTTGACCAACCTTTCTGGATTCAGGCTACCGTAGCCTCCGAAGATGAATTTGTGATAACAGTTATTAAGCAAGAAGATCAGATCGAGGCTGAGATAAATCATATTATACAGACCAGCTTTGGAGAAAAAAAGAAAGTTTCACGACCAATATCCAAATTTAGTTCCGATCTGGACTGGGTTTATGTATTTTCTGACTTTGAGGATGTTGTATCTGCAGCCCTTCTCTTACCGGAAATACCCAATCTTGAGTCCGGGCTTTATGTATATGAGGATGAGTATTATTTAGCCCTAAATAGACTTGGGACTCCTAGGAAGAAGAAAATTGCTGAAGCGATTCTTGATGAATTCGGTGAATCCATGATGATCAACGAGGTATTTTTAAAGGAACACGGAGAAGTTGTTATTTCAGAAAAGGCAGTGAAGGTGCTTAAAGATCTGGATGAAAATAAAGGAGCTAAATAGCTCCTTTATTTTATACATTTAAGATAACCGTAAGCATAAAGACTATGAATATTCGTTAGGCAGTCCGAGCATACTATCTGTTTTCTAAAGAGCAGAAGGTTTGCCGAACCATTACAGAAAATACACTTACCTATTTTTGGGGTCTTTTTTTGAGCGAAGTCGAAAACTTTTGCTCCAGACGTTCCCATCGATTTTCCCCCTTCGAATTCCGCCTAGAAAAATGCTATTATGGATATAGTAAACTAAACTAAGTGTCGAAATCCTAAAAAAAATACATAAATACATTAAGCATTTTGTCTGAGAATGCAGAATTAGAGGTATTTATTTTGATAAATGATAAGAAAGTAAAACTGCGGCTTTTGCCGCCAGTTCACAAGGTTGTGGAAGAGGTCTCCCAAATCGGGGAAATAAAAGATAATTATTATATTTCTGGAATTACCTGGGCGGTTAGAAACGCTTTAGAAAAAGCAAGGGTTATAATCTTAGATTCAGACAATAGCCAGGAAAGTGGTACTATTTCTAAAATCAGAGAGGCAAGGGCAGAATTCTGGGAATACAGCCCCGAAGAATTCTGCCCCGCACTTCATGATTGGTTAAATAACGAGGTTTTAAAGGAACTCCAAGATTCCAATACTATCTTAAGAAGAATAATAAACGCTACCGGGGTTGTTCTACATACCAATTGTGGAAGAGCACTCTTGGCACCGGAAGTTGCCGATTATGTAGCCCGGCAGGCATTACACTATACTAACCTTGAGCTAGACCTGGAAACCGGAAATAGAGGAAGTAGAAACGATCATATCCAAGAATTATTAATTGAACTTACCGGGGCTGAAGCATCACTTGTTGTCAATAATAATGCCGCAGCAGTTCTTTTGATAATGAATACCCTTGCTAAGCAGAAAGAAGTGATAGTATCTCGGGGTGAGCTAGTAGAGGTCGGGGGGTCTTTCCGGATACCTGAGGTATTAAAGGCCGGTGGTGCCAATTTAGTGGAAGTTGGGGCTACTAATAAGACCTGGATTAAAGATTACCGCGAGGCTGTAAACCCGGAGACTGCCCTCTTACTAAAAGTACATACGAGCAACTACCGAATTGAAGGCTTTCAGCATTCTGTTTCTACTGAGGAATTGGTTAAATTAGGAGGCGAGTTAGGTATTCCCGTAGTAGAAGATCTAGGAAGCGGAAGTTTTTTAGATGGAGTGGAACTGGGGTTGCCTAAAGAACCAACAATTCAAGAAGTAGTGAGAACAGGGGTATCCCTTGTGTGTTTCAGTGGTGATAAATTGCTGGGAGGTCCTCAAGCCGGAATAATAGTGGGGAAAAGTGCACTTATAGAAAGATTAAGGGAAAATCAGCTTACCAGAGCACTTAGGGTAGATAAACTCACTTTAGCCGCTTTGGCAGGAACCTTACGCTTATACCAAAGAGGTGAAGTATCTAAGATCCCGGTATGGCAGATGCTCTCCAAAACGAAGAGGGAATTACACGAGGAAGCTGAGCGTTTTCAGAAGGCTTTAGCAAACCTATCTTCTTTAGAGGTAGAGATTCAGGCTAATAATTCCTTTATAGGTGGAGGGGCATTTCCCACAGCAACCCTACCTTCCTCAGTCTGTGCAGTGGGAACGACAAAGGGTACCGCCGGCGAGTTGGAAAGATTTCTCCGTCAAGGTAGGGTCCCTATCCTTACTAGGATATTTAAGGACAAGGTACTCTTTGATCCCAGAACATTATTGCCGGGGGATTATCAGGAAATAGTTAATCGTTTTGAGGAATGGGAAAATTGTATTCGGTAGTGATGATTAGTCAAAGAACAGGCTTGGAAATCCTATATCTTAAGATATAGGATTTTTGTTTATTGAAGGGGATATAAGTTGGTGTTATAATGGCTTGTAAAGAAAATTTTCGTCTTTTAACCCTTGGGATAGACAATAATCTACGAAATTAACTTAAAATACCCGGATTAAGAATTTAATTTAGTTCAAAATAATAAAAGACTAGAAAAGATTATAATAATAATCGGAGATTAGCACCTTTACGCTATGATTTTCAGTAAAGGGGGGAAGGCAAAATGGTTAGGGAAAAAATCAGACTTACCCAGTTTTCCACCAAGGCCGGTTGAGGATGCAAAATTGGTCCTGGTGACCTGGCACAAGTCTTGTGTCATTTACCTTATTGTAATGAGGATCCTAATCTCTTAGTTGGAATTGAAACGTCAGACGATGCCGGTGTTTACCGTCTGAATAATAGTCAGGCTATAGTACAGACTGTAGACTTTTTCACTCCTGTAGTCGATGATCCGTACTCTTTTGGACAAATAGCGGCGGCTAACGCATTAAGTGACATTTATGCAATGGGTGCCCAACCTATCACTGCCTTGAACCTTGTTTCTTTCCCGATAGATAAACTTGAAAAGGACATTTTACTGGAGATTTTAAGAGGAGGAAGGGATAAGGTACGGGAAGCGGAGGCTGTGATTATCGGGGGGCACTCCATAGACGATTCTGAACCAAAATATGGTTTGGCTGTGACCGGTCTTGTTCATCCCGATAGAATACTCACTAATTCCGGTTCTAAGCAGGGGGATTATCTGGTTTTAACTAAGCCTTTAGGGATAGGAATAATAGCAACCGGTATCAAGCGAGGCATAGTAAAAAGTGAAGATGAAGATCAGGTCGTACAGACCATGGCCGATTTAAATAAAGAAGCTTCACTGCTTGCTTCAGAGATAGGAGTAAATGCTTGTACGGATATTACAGGTTTCGGTTTATTAGGTCATCTTCACGAGATGATGAAGGCAAGTGCTTTAAAAGCAGATATCTTTACGGAAAACATACCTGTCCTCAATTCTGTATGGCATTGCTTAGATCAAGGCATGGTACCCGGGGGAACATTAGCTAATCTGGAGTATCTTGAGAAATATTTAGAATCGTTTTGTAGCTTGGATTGGAAACTGATCCTTGGGGATGCCCAGACTTCGGGCGGATTACTGCTTTCGGTCCCCGAAGGAAAAATTGAAAAATTATTATCTAAATTAAACACTAAAAACGGTTGTCCACAAGTAATTGGCAGGGTATACTCAGGAGAAGCGGGAAAAATATCAATATATGAAGCCAAAATCAATTTTTAAATAATAAACATAATGGAGTGGGCAGAATTGAAGAGAAAACCTAGGAAAAAGAGGAGAATTTTAATAATAATAGCCGTACTGCTAGCAGGAATTTTAACCGGGACAGCAGCTTTTGGGTATATGTATTTCAATCAAAATAATGATGGGGATGGTTTGGGTTTTCCTGATGTTGCTGAAAATCCTACCTTTGATAAAAGGGTAAGTTTTCTACTTATCGGTGCGGATAAAAGGCCGGGGGATAACTCTTTTAATGCCGATTCTTTAATAGTAGTCAGTGTTGACCCTGACACGAAGATAATCTCGATGTTGTCGATTCCCAGGGACACAAGGATAACCCTCGGTTCCAATTCTTTTGTTAAGATCAATTCTGTACCTATGCTTAGAGGAATTCCGGAATTGAAAAATCAGGTAACAGAGCTTACCGGTATCCCTCTTGATGGTTATGTCCTGACCAATTTTGAAGGTTTTAAAACTATTATAGATACATTAGGCGGCATTACTATCTATGTTGAGAAAAGGATGGGGCCATTCCATACAGGGGATAAAGTTGACGGTCTCATTGACTTACAAAAAGGTGAACAACGGATGACGGGTTCTCTTGCTCTGCAGTATGCTCGTTGGCGCAATGATGA
>CALBJS010000021.1 GCA_937892995.1 uncultured Peptococcaceae bacterium
ATACCGGACCGACGTCTCGGCGAAATTCCGGTGGCAGTTGTGGAGATCAAGCCCGGAAGAAAGCTTACTGTCAAGAAGGTTCTGGAATATTGTCAGGAACTGCCCCGCTATAAAAGACCGCACAGAGTTTTCTTTGATAAAGTTCCCCGAAATCCAACCGGTAAGATTGAGAAACCAAAATTACGAGAAAGGTATAGGGTAGAAAAGCTCTGCCTTAATTCCCTAATTGAGGAATTTGATAACGTAAAAGCGGCCTATTAAGAAGCCAGAAACAAGGGAACCAGTTGTTTTTATGTAGCTACTGGTATGAATCCGGAGCGTAGACTCCGGATTTGTTTATCAAATTCTCCTAAATCTAATTCTTTAATGAGGTAAATCCATTTTAATAATAAATGGATCGTATCACCTTGATATGTTGGAAAAAGTTATCGGTCCATTATCCTAAAAATAAAAGTGGGTGGTTTTTTGTTGCATTTATTGGGAGGTTATCAGCTGTTATAAAAAGTGTTTAGCTTTTCAGGGCTTGGACTATTCTTTCCCTTCATAGCATAGACATGCTATGAAGGGAGTGGTATTTAGTGTTTAAAAAATTACCCAAACAGGCCGGTGAAGTCTTGGAATTTCCTCCTGATGTCCTGGACAAAGGCCCAAAAATAACTATTATGGGACGCAATGAAATGACTATAGAATATTTTAAGGAGGTTATTCTTTTTTCTAACGAAGAGATTATCCTTAAAACCCCGGTAGGAAAGCTCTTCATCCAGGGTAAAGACTTCGTGCTTACTACCGTTCTGCAGACTGAGATCCATCTCAAGGGTCAGATATCAGGACTGAGCTTTGAGGGGAGTTAAGATATGTTTAGTAAAATAGGACGTTATTACCGGGGACGGGTATATATTAAAGCTCAAGGAGAGGGTTTAGCAAAGTTTATTAATGAGGCTTTAAGGGATGGTATTGTCTTTTTCAATGGTCGTAAATTATCGGACTCCTTTATAGCGGAAATTAATACTAAGGATTTTAGACGTCTGCGTAAGGCGGCAAAAGAAGCGGAAATTAAGATTAACATCAGGGCCAAATATGGATTTCCCTTTATCGCTCTGCGCTGGCAACGACGTAAGGGCCTAATCATTGGCCTTATTATAATTTTTGTTGCTCTCACAGTTCTTTCCCAGTTTGTTATCTCCGTTAGTGTTGAGGGGAATGACCGAGTTTCCTCTGCTCAAATTATTGCTGAAGCTGAAAAGCTAGGGGTTAAAAAGTGGATCCCTAAAAGAGAGTTGGAACTTGATAGTCTGAGTAAACAGCTTCAGGAAAGCATAGCGGATCTAGTTTGGGTTTCGATGGAAGAAAGAGGTACTAATATTAGAATCAGAGTGGTAGAAAAGACTTTACCCCAAAAGGTTATCTATAAAGGAGATCTAATCGCAGCAAAGACCGGTTTTGTGGAAGATGTGATAGTCATCCAGGGGACCGCTGTTGTTAAAGAAGGCCAAATGGTAAAAAAAGACCAGGTCTTAATTAAGGCAGCCGGCGGAATGATAGAATACAGTATTGATATGGCAGGGAAAACAGGAATCAAAGAAAACTCTGTCGATGCCCCTGCAGCTAAAGGATTTGTTCGAGGTCGGGTATGGTATAGTGCTGAAAAGACATTATCGCTAGAAGAAGAACTGACAGAGAAAACGGGGAGTTATGTTAAAGGTTGGGGTATAAAAATAAAAGATAGAGTAATAATGATAACGAATCAGGATAGTCCCTATCTTGAATCTATTAAAGAAAACAAGATTTATGCCTTGCCTGCTTGGAGGAATTGGCATTTCCCTGTCGAAATTATAAAGGTACGCTATGAAGAAATTCAAAAAACATGGATAGAAAGAACAGTATCGGAAGCAAGACAACTTGCTGAAAGGCAAGCCAGGGAAGAGCTTATAGAGAGAATCCCTCCGGATGCTAAGACACTTCAGGACAGAGTTCGAATTCGGTCTTCAGAAAAAGGTCTGGAATACGTTCGAGTTGAGGTCGAAACCTTCGAAGAACTGGCTATTTATAGGCCATAGTATTATTTATGGTAATAATGGGGGAAACAGCTTGCGTAGTGAAACCAAAATTTATTTGAAAGATAGCGAAGAAGCAATAAATCTACTTGGTTTAGAAGATGTCCACTTGCGTTTTTTGGAAGAACGTATAGGTTGTCAGATCGTTGTCAGGGGAGAAGAAATGACAATATCGGGGGAAGGCCTTCAGGTAAAACTGGCTAAAGCGGTCATGCAACAGCTCCTAGCCCTGGTAAGGAAGGGGAATATTCTAACTTTGGCAGATGTTACTTATGTGGTTTCCAAAGTAGAAGAAGGCAGCGATCAGGATATGGCCCAAAGCCTGACCC
>CALBJS010000022.1 GCA_937892995.1 uncultured Peptococcaceae bacterium
GGTAGGGTTCTTATGGAGTGAAGGTCTAATTACGGGCTATGCCGATATTTCCACCATAGAATTTCAAGAAGAAGGTTTACTCAATATTAAGATTAATAATGAGCTTTTTAATCCCGATAGTTTCCTAAGGAGAAATATAGCTAGTTGTTGTGGTAAAGGCCGAGCAGGTCTTTACTTTATCAATGATGCCAGACAATTAAATCCTGTTGAATCATCTGCTTTATTTAAGCTTTCAGATTGTTATAAACTAATAGCTGCTCTTGAAAAAAAATCCAAAGTGTTTCTTCTTTCTGGTGGTGTTCATAGTGCTGGATTAGCGGAGTATAATTCATTATTGTTTAGGTATGAAGATATCGGGCGACATAATGCTGTAGATAAAGTACTAGGTTCTATAGTTCTTAAGCAAATAGAAACAAAAGATAAAAATCTTGTTTTAACTGGTAGAATATCTTCGGAAATAATAATTAAAGCAGCTAGAGCAAATATCCCGATAGTTTGCTCTAAAGCAGCTCCAACCGAATTAGCCATAGATTTGGCAGAAGAATTAAATATTACTATTATTGGTTTTATACGGGGGCAAAAGTCGAATATCTATTCACATCAAGAAAGAATAATGTTGTAAGAATAAAGAGGACCAAGATTGGTCCCCTTTTCTAAACGTTAAACACAACACCTAGTTTTAGAGTTCACCACTAGTTTTCATATGATTTTGGGCATATTCGACCATTTTTCTAACCATATTTCCACCGATTTTACCACCAATACGACCGCCTATTCTACCGGCATCTCTGGAGAGGATATCTCCATTGTCTCCTTCATTTAATTGGATGCCTAATTCCTTAGCAGTTTCAAACTTAGCATTATTTAAATAATCTTCATATTGTTTGTCTATATTTGCCTTTGTTCCAAAGCCGGACTGAATTCCCAATTCATTAGATACCTCATAATTAGCGTTATTTAATTCAGGGGAACCATTATTAATATAACCTAATTCTTCTGATACTTCATATTTTAATTGCTCCAATGCCGATTTTTTCCCCATCTTCTTTTTCACCTCTTTTTCATAGAATTCTTTTATAGTTTGTTCATATCGAACTTTAAGATACCATGAAATATTAGACTTAAAATGAAGATTTAGAATTATGATTAAGCAATCCGTGAAGTTAATTTAAGCAAAAAGTAGCGAAACGCTCATATAATCAAATTAAAAATATTTTAAAAAAGCTAATAAGAAATTAGTTAAAAGATCTTAGACATAATATGGTAATATAGAAGCAATTACGTTATTTTGATAAAATATAATTAAAATGAATTTCGCTAGGAGGAGATATGAGAATTAATGGAGCCTTTTCTCTTCGTTTTAAGGTTTTCATTTTCGCTGCAATAAGTGGGCTAATACCTTTGTTGCTCACAATTGTGATTCTGTTTATTAATTTTATGACTTTCTTTGAGGAACGCATAGAAAAAGAAATAATGCACATTGCCATGGGGGTGGCTGAAGTTAGCGATGTTAAAAATGCCTTTTCCTTTGATCCTCCTCAGACAGACTTATTGCAAAAAACGTCGAATGATTTAAAAAATAGAACAGGTGCTTATGTTTTTTTTATGGATATGACCGGCAAAGCTTTAATTGACCCTTATCCATTTAATGTTCGTGCGGAGGTAATAGGAGAGGATAAAAACAGGGTATTAAGAGGAGAATTCTATATTTCAAGATCTTCGGATTATTCCACTCCTTCCATTAGGGCTTTTGTTCCGGTGCTAAATAATAACCGGCAGGTAGGAGCTGTCGTAGCTGCTTTCCTGGAACCTGATCTTAAACTTATCTTTGCTCAGCTAGAGAAATCAGTTTATGTAGTTGTACCGATAGCTTTATTATTAATTTTAATACTATCGATGCATCTGGCCAATAATATCAAAAGGAAATTATTCGGCATGGAACCGCAGGAGATTGCTACCCGTCTGATTGAAAGAGAAGGAATCCTTCATTCAGTTAAAGAAGGGATTATTGCCACTGATGAACAGCTTAATATTACTGTGGTTAATCAATCAGCCGCTGCATTATTTCCGAAAGATACCAAATTGATCGGAGCAAAAATAACAGAATTGATCTCGGATTCGATTTTCCAAACCGTTATCACTACCAATCAACCACAATATAACAAACAATTCTTAATTAATGAAAATATTGTTATTGCCAATAGTTTTCCTTTGTATATTAAGGATAGGGCGGTAGGAACAGTGATTACCTTCAGCAATCTCACGGAAGCCAATCGTCTGGCGGAGGAACTGACTGGGGTAAGAAAGATAGTTGAGGCCTTAAGAGCCAGGACTCATGAATTCTCTAATAAATTACATGCTATTTCCGGCCTCATTGAGCTAGGTTCTTATGAGGAAGCTAAAAAATATGTAACAAGAGTTGCAAGTAATGAGAGGACTCTTATAAGTTGTTTGTTGAGTAATTTCAGGGCCAATGCCGTTGCAGGGCTCCTCATGGGTAAAGTCAGCGAAGCAGAGGAAAAAGGGATTAGATATGAAATTGATAAAGATAGTAACTTATTCACTCTACCAGATTATTTTGATGAGCATGCTCTTGTTATTGTTCTTGGTAATCTGATTGAGAATGCTTTTGATGCGGCAAAAAAACATGCTGATAACCCCGAAGTACACGTATCCGTAAAACAAACAGAGACTATGATTGAAATCAAGGTTAGGGATAATGGACCAGGTATCTCTCCGAAACTTAAAGATAAAATATTTGAGCCGGGTTTTACGACGAAGTCAAGCGGAACAGGCTATGGACTTTATAATGTAAAAAGCAGGGTAAAAATGGCTAATGGCGAAATCTCTTTTACAAATGAAAAAAAAGGAACAACTTTCTTTTTGAATATTCCCTTTGATGTCCTACTAGAACAAAAACAAGGAGGAGAAAGATGAAATTAATCCATGTCTTTATTGTAGAAGATGATCCCATGGTAGCCAGTATAAATAAGCAATTCACAGAAAAGGTAATACCTTTTAAGGTTGTAGGTATCAGTAATTCTGAAGCCGATTCTTTTACAAGAATAAAGGATTTAAAACCGGACTTGGTTCTTCTAGATATTTTTTTACCTAATGGCAATGGGCTAAATCTTCTTAAACGTATTCGTCAAGATAATATCCCTACTGATATTATCCTGGTTACCGCGGCTAAAGACACAATTAACATTCAAGAAGCACTTCGCTATGGAGCAGTTGATTACCTGATTAAGCCTTTCGATTTTGAACGGTTACAACAAGCTTTATTGAGTTATCTTAATTTAAGACAATTAATCATCGAGCATTCCGATATCAGTCAAGATGAATTAGATCATTATAATTACTCGGCTAATATAGGCGGTTTTCAAAATCTTTCCTCCCTACCGAAAGGGGTTCATTTTCTCACTTTAAAACAGCTGTTGAATTATCTCAATAACCAGAATACTTCTTTAACATGCCAGCAAATTGCCGATGGACTTACTTTATCTAAAATTACAGCTTGGCGATATTTAGAATACTTAGTAGAAAAGGGAAAGGTGGAAGTTAGTTTAGAGTATGGGGCTATAGGCCGGCCTACTAAATATTACAAAATAATGAATAAAGAAATGGTTTAGCAGTTTATTTAGAAATTCGAGGAGGTTTCTATCTTGAAAAAGGTTATTATTGCTCTTGTTCTAGGTTGGACAATGATTTTTCTCCTACACTTTGACTCTTTTTATTTTATTGAGGGTATTTTGTCAGATAAATTAACCATAAAGACCCGTCCGATTGACCCCAAAATAAAAATCTTAGCAATCGATTCGGAAAGTTTAGATAAGATTGGGAAGTTCCCTTGGTCCAGGGATACCATGGCGGATTTAATAGATAAGATTGCGACAGGTGGTGCAACTGCTGTCTGGACAGATTTTTTATTCACAGAGCAAAGTTCCGACCCCGAAGAAGACAAAGCTTTAGCCCAAGTAGTTGCTAAGCATAACAACGTATATTTACCGGTACGTTTCCAGTTTGAGGCTCTACAAAAACCGAAGAGAGAACTTGAGCAGGAGTATCTTAAGTTGCCGGTAGTTGATATCCCTAAAGATAGATTAGGGCATATCAATGTTCTTCCGGATAAGGATAATGTTATTAGAAAAGCACTTCTCGGGATTCCCAATTTAGAGGAAGAAATCATCCCTAGTATAGATGTTAGATTGGCGAATCTCCTTCTTCCAGAGGAGAGTAAAATAACTTGGGATCAAAATTATGTCTGGCAAAGGGGGGGAGAAATAATCCCTATTGATGAAAGACTTCTGGTGGGATTTGCCTATGCTTCTTCCCCAGCACAGTCAAAACATGATATTATTCCCGCCTGGAAGGTCATGCAAGGAAAAATAGATCCGGCTTATTTTAAAGATAGTCTTGTTTTAATCGGCCCCTATGCCCCTGGTTTACAAGATCAATTCAGTACCCCTATGGCTAAAGATCAGATGTATGAGGTCGAAATACATGCTAATATCACCCAAGCCCTTTTGGATAATGAATTATATACTAAGGCCTCAAAGTCGAGAGCGATAATTATTGTCGCACTTGTAGCAGTAATCGGCTTTGTCTTGTTCGATTGGGTAAAAGCTAAACTGGGAGCAATCATTTTGTTTCTCCTAATAATCGGACACTCCGGAATAGTTTATTATTTTTATAACTCTAAGGCCATACTTTTACCATATTTCTATACAATAATTGCCCTAGTATTAGCTTATGTGGCATTTATGATTAACCGGCATCTTGAGAAACGTAAGGAATAGTGTGAGCATGATTATGTTTTTGTATTCACAAAATCAGGGCTTAGAGGAATAATATATTATAGTTTCTAAAACACCTTAAAAAAAGAATAATTCTTTTTAGATTTGCATAGAAAATAGGAGAAGAGTTTTGGAATAGTTCGGAAAGGAGTTTGGATTTTGATGTATGCTGCACTTACATTTCAAGAATCAAAACAAAGAACATTGGTTCCAAAACAAGTTGTTGGTTTGGCCGCAGTTCTTTTAACCGGCGCTGCTATTACCCCTATGAACATGCAAATAGCTGAAATGCCAGAGACAGGTACAAATGTTATTAATCAAGCTGATAATAGGATAACTGATCTGACCTTACAACCTGCTGTAAACTTGAAAGTTATGGAGGAGAAAAGTGGAGCTGAGATTTTCTCTTGTGTAAATGTCAGTACTATATCATTAATAGAAGCAAAAAAGGAGCTTTTAGAGTTAAAGGATAATATCACAGCTTCGGTGTTATCTTGGCAAGGGATTAGCTACAAATGGGGGGGGCGGACTAAAGCCGGAGTGGACTGCTCTGGGCTTGTACAGCGAGTTTTTCGGGAAAACGGGATCCAACTCCCCCGAAGCTCCTATGAACAATTCAGAGTCGGTGTTGGAATTCCTAAGGCTAAGCTGGAGACTTGTGATTTAGTGTTCTTTAATACCAATGGATCAGGAGCAAGTCATGTCGGAATATACTTGGGTAACGGCCAATTTATTTCGGCCACAAAAAATTGTGTCGAAATTCAATCTCTTGATGAACCATATTGGGCGAAAACTTATCGTGGGAGTAGAAGAGTTATAAGTTAGTCCTTAAGTTATTAGTTCAACCTAATGTAGAAAGCTCATCTCATCGAGCTACCCAAAATCCTTGACAGAAATCGGAAATAAAACTATAATCGATAAAAATTGGCTATGACACCTCTCGTTCTTAACAGAGCTGGGGGTTTGTTGTACTTTTCAACTTTTTGCTTAGAAACGTGATATACTAAAATAAAAAGTTTTTGGGGGTTAAGTGATGAGAATCCTAGTTAGTGAGAAAGTTGCTGAGGCAGGTCTTAAACTCCTTCGTGAAGAACACGAAGTTGATACATATTGTACTCTAACCCAGGAGGAATTGGTGAAGATTATTCCTCAATATGATGCTCTGGTAGTTCGAGGGGATACTAGAGTCGGCAGTGAAGTGATAAAAGCAGGCAAGAACCTTAAGGTCATAGGAAGAGCCGGCTTGGAAGTAGAGCATATTGACATCCAGGCAGCAACTAAAAAAGGAATTATTGTCCTTAATGCCCCCCAAGGAAATAGCACTTCTTCTATTGAGTATACCTTGGGAATGATTCTAGCACTAAGCCGAAAAATTACCCAAGCATATGCTTCTGTCAAAAGTGGTAAATGGGAAAGACAAAAATTTATAGGAACAGAGATCAGGGAAAAAGTATTAGGAGTGATTGGCTTAGGACGGGTAGGAACGGGAGTGGCCCGAAGAGCAAAAGCTTTTGATATGAAGGTCTTGGCTTATGATCCGTTTATCAGTGAAGAAAAAGCCAGGGAGATTGGCATTGACCTTGTAGATTTCGAAGAAATATTAAATGAATCCGATTATATTACCTTACATCTTCCTACAACAGTGGATACTAAAAATCTTTTGAACAAAGAAGCTTTTTCTAAAATGAAAAAAGGTGTAAGGATAATCAATTGTGCTAAAGGCGGGATAATTGATGAAATGGCTTTAACTTGGGCTCTTCAGCAAGGAATAGTTGCTGAAGCTGCTTTAGATGCCTTTCAAGAAGAACCTCTTAGTCAATCTAATCCTTTGCTGTCTATGGAGAACGTTATCTGTACTCCCCGTATAGCATCTCGAACCCAAGAAGCTGAGAACGAAGTTGCCTTAGGGGTAGCTAGGGGTGTTCTCGCTGCTTTAAGATCTGATCCGGTGGCGACATCCTTAAATATTCCTCCTGTGGCCAGAGATGTGATGAATAAGATCAAGCCCTATCTCCATCTCATAGAAAAAATGGGGGTACTCGCTGTTCATCTTACCGAGGGAAGGATAAAAAATGTTGAAGTTAAGTATAACGGCGGGATAAGCATGGTTGACACCAAAATGTTAACACTTGCAGTGATTAAGGGAGTGCTTAATCCTATCCTTCAGGAAGCTGTTAATTTTGTCAATGCCCCGGAAGTCGCTAAAGCTAGAGGGATAATCGTCAATGAAGTGAAAAGCAAAGAAGCGAAGAATTTTGTGGATCTGATTACTGTAACTGTAAGAACAGATAAGAGTGAACACAGGGTGGCTGGAACACTTTTTGGAAAAATAGAGGGACGCATCGTAGAAATCGATGATTCCAGGGTAGATATTGACCCTGAGGGCTGGCTCCTTATTATACCGCATGAGGATTATCCCGGAATGGTAGGCAAAGTAGGAACTGTGCTTGGGGAAAACGCTATCAATATTACTAGTATGCAAGTAGGTAAGACAGAATCCGTCGGCACGAATATTATGATAGTTGGAGTTCAGACGGAAATAACTTTACCTGTTATGAATAAATTAAAAGAATTAATTGGAATACAAAATGTAAAAAAGGTCTATTTTGATCTGGAATAGGGGAGATTAACGTGGCTTTGAAGTTTGGCACGGCAGGAGTTCCTCTATCTTCTAAGGGGAGTTCGACGGAAGCGGGGATAATTAGGGTGAGCGAGCTTGGAATGGATGCTATGGAAGTCGAATTTGTCCATGGTGTAAGAATGAAAGAAGAAAAGGCTTTGAAGGTTGGGCAGATAGCCGAGAGAGAAAAAGTAGCCCTTTCCTGCCATGCACCCTACTATATAAATTTGAATTCTCGTG
>CALBJS010000023.1 GCA_937892995.1 uncultured Peptococcaceae bacterium
GATACTCCTGCTACATAAGCCCCTTTCCGGGGAATCATCACTATAAATCCTTCTAATTCCAGTTTACGGATAGCTTCACGAACAGGAGTACGGCTCACTCCCATTTCTTCGGCAAGCTGAATCTCCATTAACCGCTCTCCCGGCTCCAAGACGCCACTAACAATAGCTTCCCTTAACGCCTCAAGCACTATCTCCCTTAAGGGTTTATAGCTATCAAGCTTTACAGGCACTAATCTTCTTTCCATCTTCTCTCCCTTTCTAATCTAAATAAATGTACCGTTCTTTATATAGTGCTTTGTGCATTAATGGTCTTCACGAGCCAAGTATTAACAAAACCCTGATCGCTTAATAGCTTGGCTATCTCTTTTCCCTGTTTCTTATCTTGAACTATCCCGAAAACCGTTGATCCACTACCTGATAACAGGGCCCCATGACAGCCCCCTTGCAATAGCAGATCCTTTATCCGGGCAATTTCCGGTAATAAACAAATTGCAGCCCTTTCTAAGGAGTTCGATAAATTTCTCCCAATCAGCTTGGGCTCTTTGGCCTTTAATAAATCCGCCCATAAATTTTTACTAAGAGTTGAATACTCGCCGACTTCATCAAAAATTTGGTACGCGAAGGCGGTACTAATACCTTGAGAGGGCTTAACTAAGAGAATATCCATTTCCGGGGCAGACGGCAGTTCAGTCAAGTCAGTTCCCGTTCCTTCTCCCCACTGTGTTCCTCCCTTAAGACAAAACGCAGTATCCGAACCACATTTTTTAGCAATTTCTAAAAGTTTTTCATACGAAAAAGGACTGGAGAACAAGATATTCATAGCCCTAAGAACTGCGGCGGCATTACTACTTCCCCCAGCTAGACCGGCTTGTAAAGGAATGTTTTTTTCTATCGTTATCTCTACTCCTACCGGTCCTTTTAGCAAATCCATAGCTTTGTACTGTTCCAAAAACACTTGGGCAGCCTTATAGGCCAGATTCTTCTCACCACTTAAGTCTCCGCAATAACAAGCTATCCCTTGGTTCTTTATAGTTACCTTTACCCTGTCGACCAGGGAGATCGATTGAAACACCGTCTGAAGACTATGAAAACCGTCAGCCCTTTTTGCCGTGACAGCCAAAGCAAGGTTGATTTTAGCCGGTGCTAAAACTACACTAGATAATTTTTTCATCTGCAACCCATATTACGATAGCATTATTTTCCTACTATTATATCCTCTTTATCTTCACACTTCCAGCGAAACATTATAAACACGGACATCCTTATTCCCCTCAAGTATTATTTTCATCTTAGCGATTAAATTCCTCAAGGGTTCCGCTTCTTCATAGAAGACTACAACAATATCACCTTCTCCAGCAGCTAATAAAGCTTGCCTGAAAGCTTCCTCCTCTTTAAGGGCGATCTTCAAATTACTAGGACTTTTACCCTCTTTTAAGGCTTGTTCATAGATAATGTTAGCTACCTCACCTGGTTTCCGACCCCTAAGGTCACGATCCTCTTTAATAAAGAGCATATCAAAACCCTTAGCGGCCTCCCTAGCTAGGCTTCTAACTGCGTCATCACTTCTGTCCCCGGGTAACCCGATACAGAAGTGATGACGCAGTTAGAAGCCTAGCTAGGG
>CALBJS010000024.1 GCA_937892995.1 uncultured Peptococcaceae bacterium
GGAGATACCCAAGAACGCTATCGGGGTTTTTAGATCTATGAGGGGGCTCAGTTTTACAAGCACCAGGGGGGATATTGAAAATAAGATCATTAATCTTAAGAGCCACCGCGACTTATATTTTTTATGTAAATAACTGTATCCAAAAATTAAGACAAATTGTATTACGAAAAAAAATATGATTCTTTGAGAAAACCCAAATAAAAAATATAAGCCGATCAGGGTTGCAACCAAACCGTATCTTTTGATGGGTTTTTCTTTAAGCCCCAAGATAATTGCAGGTAATAGAAGTAAGGCGTAGATGTAACCAATAAATGAATTACTGTAAGGGATCACTGTAGCTCCTCTGTTAATGCTTTTCTGTTTATTTTTCCATTGATAGTTAAGGGCACCGATTCTCGAAATATAATTTTTCTTGGAATCATATAATCCGGGAGTATTCTACTTAATTCTTTTTTTATCAACAACCCAATTTCAAAGTCTGTTTGTTCAAATGCTCTGTTTAAAACAACTACAGCAGTAAGATAATGTATTCTTCCGTTTTTTGATACAGGAATAACAGTTGCATGTTTTATGATAGTTAGTTCTCTAAGGGCATTATCGATTTCTTCCAATTCAATGCGATGTCCACTCAGCTTAATTTGGTAGTCAATTCTTCCAGAGTAGTGTAACATTCCGTCTTTGTAATATCCTAAATCACCTGTTTTATAGCAATGCTTCTCCTGACCGTCAAGAGTAATTTTTGAAAATGCTTTTTTAGTTATATCTTCATCTTTGTAATACCCAATGCTTACACTGTCCCCAGCGATATATATCTCGCCTTTTTTATTTTCATCACTAATTATCTCGCCATCAGAATCAATAATAAATATCTTGCAGTCGTTTTTGGCATAGCCGACAGGTAAAGGATTATAGCTTTTGCATAATTTTTGGGTAATTTCAACTGCTGTTACTGCAACAGTGGTTTCAGTCGGACCATACATATTAAAAATCCTGGCATTTTTAAAACGTTCCAATAGTTTTTCCGCACATTTATTGGACAGTACTTCCCCACAAAATAGGAAAAGCTTTAAGTCAGGTAGTAACCGGTCATTAAAGCTTTTATCCGCAAGGCATAGTTCCGCAAATGAAGGAGTAGAAACCCAGACATTTATTTTTGCCTGACTAAAATACCTGAAAAGTTCACCCAGATTAGAAATCATTTGTTTATCAATGCTAAATAAGGTTGAACCGCTTGCCAAGGATAAATATAGGTCCATAACAGATAGATCAAAAGAAAATGGAGCCTGATTCATAAACACGTACTGCTGCTTGTTGTTCAGGTTGCAGATATTTAACCCCCACTTAACAAAACTTTCTAATGAAGATAATGTTATTTGTACACCTTTGGGGTTACCTGTGCTTCCTGATGTATAAATAATATAGAATACATCATCATTGTGTACTCTAAATTTAATGTCGGGGGTTTTGCCTAAGAAAGAAGAAATAAACTCATTTATTTTCGTCTTATCAATGATCATGATGTTAGTGGTATCTAATACTATCTCTTCAAGACAAAAAATTAATTTAGAGCCGGATCTTTCGATTATTCTTTTAACACGCTGATCCGGTATAGAGCTATCCAAAGGTACATAAGGATGCCCTGACTTCACACATGCTAAAAAGCAGATGAGCATTTCGTTTTCTTTGTGGCCATAT
>CALBJS010000025.1 GCA_937892995.1 uncultured Peptococcaceae bacterium
TCGAGGTGCCATGTGCTTTTTCAAATTGTTTTTTCCAATCAAAAATCTTAATGATTATTCCTCAGGATTCAGAGCCTATAGGGTAGGGATAATTAAAAAAGCTCAAAACAGATGGAGGGAGCTTGTTACCACTAATGGGTTTGATTGTATGGCGGAGATCGTAGCCAAATTCAGCAGGATGGGGATTAGAGCGGGAGAGGTGCCGCTCATCCTTAATTACGAGTTGAAAGATGGCGAAAGTAAAATGCAGGTAGCAAAGACGGTTAAAGGTTATTTTACTTTGCTGGCTAAAGTGAGGTAGAGATGGTTTATGTACTGGCGATAATTTCGATAATGTTAGGTGCAGTGGGACAGTTCATACTTAAGCTCGTTGCAGGAGAATTGCAGACGGGTAGTGGAATCTGGCAGTTGGGACTATCTATGCTTAACTTGAAGATGATCTTGGCCGTAGCTTGTTTTGTTTCCAGTATGCTAATGTGGATTTTTGTTTTGAAAAAGCTGGAGCTGAGTATCGCTTATCCTATGGTTAGCCTTGGATATGTTTTTGTTATGCTATTGTCCTTCTATTTCTTGCAGGAGCAACTTTATCTTACAAAAATCCTGGGTACAGGGCTTATAGTTAGTGGGGTAGTAGTTCTTAATTTAAGATGAGACCGCTTCGGTAATCAATCTCGATGAGTCTGATAGAATGCAAACATGGATCTCGTGCCACTTTTAGTGCACGGGGTCTTATTTTTAAAGATATAAAAGGTAGAAAAATTAAGAAATCAAAAACGAGACATTGACACTTATCTATGTCTAGGTGTAAGATATGGCTAAACATATTGATAGGTCTCTATATCTTAGATTAAAAACTAAGGCTGAGGTGAATGTCATGGAAAAAGATTATAGTAGTTATGCAATATTAATGAAAGCTCTAGCCGATGAAACAAGGGTTAAAATATTTGATATGCTTTCCCAGGGAGAGCTTTGTGCTTGTAAAATTTTAGAGGAGTTTAAGATTACCCAGCCTACTCTTTCCTACCACATGAAGATCTTAACCGAAAGCGGTCTGGTGGATAGTAGGCGTGATGGAGTATGGATGAAGTATTCTATTAATAAGAATAACTTGGAGGGTATCAAAGAGTTTTTTAATGATATTGGTGTCAAAGTCAAAAACCAAAGCAAATAATCGGAAAACTGTTAAGGAGATACTCATCATATTTGGATTAATAGTAAATGTAAAGAAAAAAGCATGTGCAATTTAAGAATGGGAAGGGAGAGAGTCTAATGAGTAAAGATAAATTACAAGGTATTAGTTTTTTTGAAAAGTTTTTGTCCTTGTGGGTGGTACTATGCATGATTGTAGGAGTATTGATTGGTAAGTTCTTGCCCGCTATTCCCGATCTTCTGGGACAGTTTGAGCGTGCAAACGTGTCCATACCTATAGCTATACTTATTTGGGTCATGATTTATCCCATGATGATGAAGGTAGATTTCCAAAGCATTAAAGATGTCGGCAAAAATCCCAAAGGATTATTTGTCACCTGGATAACAAACTGGCTTATCAAACCTTTTACCATGTATGGTATTGCGGTCTTTTTCTTCTATGTTGTCTTTAAAGCGATAATACCATCTGATTTAGCTAAGGATTATCTAGCAGGAGCAGTTTTGCTTGGTGCTGCACCTTGTACCGCAATGGTGTTTGTCTGGAGTCATCTAACTATGGGTAATCCTGCTTATACTGTTGTTCAGGTAGCAACTAATGATTTAATTATTTTGGTTGCTTTTACTCCAATCGTAGCCTTCCTGCTGGGGGTCAGTGGGGTTGTTGTTCCATGGGCGACACTGCTTTTATCTGTTGTTCTTTTTGTGGTTATTCCTCTGGCAGCCGGAATACTAACCAGACTATGGGTAATTAAGAACAAAGGTGAGGAATATTTTAATAATTCCTTTATTCCGAAATTTAATAACATTACCATTCTCGGACTTCTCCTAACTCTGGTAATAATCTTCTCTTTTCAAGGAGATGTTATTTTAGAGAACCCCCTGCATATTGTGCTGATTGCTGTTCCTCTGACTATTCAAACGTGTTTAATTTTCTTTGTGGCTTATCTGGCAGCGAAAGCGTTAAGATTGCCCCACAATATTGCTGCCCCGGCAGGGATGATTGGTGCCTCTAATTTCTTTGAGTTAGCCGTTGCCGTTGCAATCGCTTTGTTCGGGACGACATCACCTGTTGCCCTGGCAACCATAGTAGGGGTACTTGTGGAAGTTCCTGTGATGTTACTACTGGTTATAATTGCCAATAACACTATTCACTGGTTCCCTAGCCACAAATAAAAGGTGAATGATGGAGGTTTCCTGCTAATGAATAATGTTAAACCAATAAGTAATAATAAACCAAAAGTAGCTTTTATTTGTGTTCATAATTCATGTCGGAGTCAAATTGCCGAAGCTCTTGGGAAGTATTTGGCAAGTGATGTTTTTGAAAGCTATTCAGCAGGTACAGAATTAAAACCAGTAATAAACCAAGATGCAGTAAGGCTAATGCGAGACATTTATGGTCTTGACATGGAAAAGACGCAATACTCTAAACTATTATCGGCAATCCCTCCGGTTGATGTTGTTATTACTATGGGTTGTAATGTGAATTGTCCGCTTCTCCCCTGTAAGTATCGAGAAGATTGGGGACTTGAGGATCCTACCGGTAAAAGTGATGAGGAATTTAAAACAATAATAGCTGAAATAGAAAAGAAAGTTAAAGAGCTTGCTGAAAAACTTGACAAAGAAACTAATGTTACCGATATGTGGAGTGTTTCTTGTCGAAAAATTAACTTATAGCAATCTAATCTTAATTCAAGATAAGATAAAAATATTCTTACGGAGGTGAAAATTATGGAAATTACTATTGTGGGAACAGGTTGTGCTAAATGCAGAAAACTCGAAGAGATGGTACGAGAAGTTGTGCAGGAAAAAGGGTTAGAGGTATCGGTGCAAAAGATGACAGACATCAAAGAAATCTCTCAGACAGGGATACTGCTGACCCCGGGGTTAATAATCGACGGGAAAGTCAAACTCTCCGGCAAGCTGCCGACCAAAACAGAAGTGGAAAAAATTATCGAGGCTTCTAAATGAATTTGCCGCCATGTTAAGATTCCGGATGTTTTAGGCAGAATATAATATTAAACAAATGGAGATGGATCCTAATGAAAGAGTGGCAAAAATTATCTCTCTATATCGGAGTTTTTCTAGCGGCATATTGGGTCCCTTTTAATAATCCGGCTGTGGAAACAGCGATCCTTGAAGCTTTTAAGATGCTCGGGGAATATGCGAGGGAACATGTTCTTTTTTGTCTTGTTCCGGCTTTTTTTATCGCTGGGGCGATAGCAATCTTTGTATCCCAAGGTGCTGTTCTTAAGTATTTTGGTCCTCAAGCCAAGAAATGGGTATCCTATTCCGTGGCTTCAGTTTCAGGAACAGTTCTGGCAGTGTGTTCTTGTACGGTCTTGCCGCTTTTTGCCGGGATCTATAAAAGAGGAGCAGGGATTGGGCCGGCTGTGGCTTTTCTGTATTCTGGGCCGGCGATTAATGTCTTAGCTATCATTCTCACGGCTCGGATCCTCGGCTGGGAACTGGGTCTGGCCAGGGCGTCAGTGCCTTTCTGCTGACACCCATCTGTTCCCTTTCGC
>CALBJS010000026.1 GCA_937892995.1 uncultured Peptococcaceae bacterium
CAAAAAGCCAGTTGGCAGTTCCTTCACCACTTGTCACCCCCGACATGGCTTTTTTGACAATCGCCAAGGTCTCTTGGGAGACTGAGGATTCACTAAGGACCTCAGGCGTATTTTCTTTAACCACTTCCCCGGAAACAGGATCGATAATCTTATCGACCAGATAAGGTTTATAGAGTTTGCCACCATTAGCAATAGTCGCCACATAGTTGGCAAGCTGGAGAAGTGAATAGGAATTATAACCCTGTCCAATAGAGTTATTAAAACTATCGAAGAGCCGCCAGTCCACATAGAACTGTCTTTTCTCCTTGTAATCTAACTCCACCAGGGCAATCTCTTTTTCTTTTTCTATTTGGACCTTCTTTTTCTGATTCTCATCAGTCGCCTTAGCCAGAAGTTTATTATATTTTTGGTCTATGGCTAGAAGCTGTTCTTCCCTTTTTCGATCATAATAAGGTTTGAAATACTCCTTTTTCCAATCCGGTGAAGGTGCTATCCCGATTCCTTCCCCCGGAATATCTATTCCCGAAGCAACCCCTAAACCGAATTCTTTACAGATCTGCCTTATAAGCTCAGGTTCTTTATCAAAGACCCTCCGCCCTATTATTTGAAAATAAATATTCGAGGATTTAGCCATCCCCCTATACAGGTTCACCATTCCAAAATTATTGCCGCCCCATTCCGGAATTCCCTGGGCCCCCGGACCAAGAGATGACAAAGAATCATAAAATGCATCTTGAGGAGTGACGACCCCGGCTTTTAGGGCCGCTAGAGCAGTAATCATCTTAAAGGTAGAGCCGGGAGGATATAAGCCTGTTAAAGCCCTGTTAAAAGATGCCGCATCCTCGCTTGTAAAGTATTTAGTGGCTATTTCCTCGGAAACAATGCCGATAAGCTCATTAGGATCCATGAATGGTCTGGAGGCCATTGCCAGAACTTTACCGGTCTTTACGTGGATAACCACTGCCGCCCCGGCTTGAGCATCCGGTTGCTTCTTCCCAATATTCCGGATAACCTCATCCAGCTTATTCTCTACAACTCTCTGTAATTCACTGTCTATAGTCATTTTAATCGTATAGCCCGGTTGTGCTTCGCGTAGCATTTCCTTATGAATAGGCCGGGCATTGCTGTCTATGCCTACCCTATCCAGACCATGATTTCCCCTGAGCCAGGTATCATAACTTTTCTCCACACCATCTTTGCCCACAAGATCCCCTTGGTCATATCTATACTCATCACCCCTGGCCTCGGCTTGAAGATTAAACTGTTCGATTTCTTTCTCGCTGATTTCCCGAACATAGCCCAAAGTCTGACCTAATAAAGTACCTTGGGGATAAACCCTCACAGGGATGGGTTTGATACTTACCCCGGGTAACTCATTCGCATTTTCGGCGATAATAGCCTGTAACTCCGGAGGAACATCTTCCAGAATCACTACCGGTTGATAACTCTCCCATTGTTGGTTACGGATCATAACAAAGATATCTTCAGTGATCAGCTCTACCGACTGGTTAGCATAAGGCCAATAAGGTTTGATATAACCGGCAAGTTTAGCCACTACATCTTTCCAATCCTTATTTACCTTCTGCAGATCAGTCCAGTCCAGGATAAGAGCGAACTTGGGCACACTACGAGCAAGAACAATATCCTTAGAATCTAGTATTTCACCTCTAACAGCCGGAGTAGTGACATTTTTCAGGGCATTACTAGCGGCCAACTCGGCATAATGAGAAGCCTTAGCTATCTGTAAGTTCCAAAGATTAAATCCGAGGACTAAGAAAAATAAAATAACAGTAATACCTAGCCCCGTCAGTCTTTTATTGTAAGGTTGACGATCTCTCTTTTCCACTTATTTTCACTCCCTATCAAAATCACTACTGCTCAAACTTTGATTTTTGATGTAAAAAACCACTGGTAAAAGATCTGTGAACAAAAGGATAAGTGATCGGAACAAGTAAGGAATTATATAAGGAAATCCCGAAAATAATCCTCAGGGCATCTCCAAAAAACCAATTAAGTCCTGTCGTTTTCGCTATTACCACCATTAAAGTCTGTCCCAGTGCTGTGGTAATAAAAACCAAAACCATGGTAAGCGGAATATTATCCCTGTACCAACGTTGCTGCATGAAACTTATGATTAAAGCTACCACTGTTAAGGTGATAGCATATAATCCAATATATCTACCGAAATACATATCCACGATCAGTCCCGCTATAAAACCGGATATCAGACCTTGCATCGGGCGTTGGTGAAGCACAATATAGATAACCCAGAGCATAGCAAGATCAGGCTTAATCCCAGCCCAAGACAAGTAATGAAAGACCGTTCCGGGAAGGATAAGGCAAAAGGCCAGAATTATGAGCATGAAAAAATTGCGCTTCATCAACTTCCCTCCGGCATCTTGACCAAATATACTTCTTCCAGAGAATCAAAATTAACAATAGGCTCAATAGCTGCCGTTTTCAGAAGACCAGTGGAATCAAGCCTTATTCCGATTACAACTCCGATCGGGATTTCTTTAGGATAAACCCCTCCCAAGCCTGAAGTAAAGACCAGATCTCCGACATTCACTTCATCTTCCTGCCGAAAATTAATCTCCAGACTTCCGGACACATTAAGTCTTGAACCTTTTTTATAAGTACCCTTTAGAATCCCGAAAATAGCTTTGCCTTGGTTATCCCTCACCAGGGCCCCTACCTGTCCATCCCCATCCAAGATAAGTAAAATATCGGAGGTTTTAGCATAGACTGATACGACCTTACCTACAAGGCCAACATTAGCAACAACAGGGTCATCCATTTTCACCCCATGATCGCTACCTTTATTAACAGTAATTATTTGATACCAGGCTGTGGGGTTTCGTTTAATTATAGTTGCTCCGATCTTTTCAAACTTCTGGAGGGTAGGACTTTTATAGATACCTTCGTCCAATTCTTGGTATCTTAAAGCCGCCAAGACTTGTTGTTTAAGTTGAAGATTATCCCCTTTAACTTTTTCCACCTGTTTGCGAAGTTCTTCATTTTCAGCTTTCACGGTACGGTAACTAAAGATAGCCCGAAAATTATCTTTAATTCCATCTCCGATCTTCCAGACCGCTCTTTCCGCAGGGGATAAAACTCTGTTCATAGCATTCCCTATAGGATTAGGAAACTCGCTACCCAGCCCGGTCAGACGAATAGCCGTCATCGTTATGAGGATCACCGCAAAAACCAAGACGGCAGTTCCCATGGGATTGAATTTTTTCCCCACCTAACTCTCCTCCCGCTTCTTAGCTTTTCTGCAAAGCGGCTAGCTTCCTTAATATCTCATCACTTTCCAGAACTTTACCGGTCCCTAAGGCAACACAGGATAACGGATCTTCAGCTAGGTGGACCGGGATACCGGTTTGATCAGCGATTAGCCTGTCAAGATTCTTAAGAAGGGAACCGCCTCCAG
This sequence comes from uncultured Peptococcaceae bacterium, assembly GCA_937892995.1. Classification (GTDB taxonomy): domain Bacteria; phylum Bacillota; class Desulfitobacteriia; order Desulfitobacteriales; family Syntrophobotulaceae; genus CALBJS01. The sequence continues at coordinate 3,434 of CALBJS010000026.1, forward strand.
CCATGATTATTCCCCTATCCATAATATCTGCCGCCAGCTCCGGAGGAGTCTTCTCCAAGCAAGTCTTAACTGCTTCCACGATAGCTGAGACCGGCTCACTTAAAGCGTCAATGATCTCTTCCGAAGTTATCTTTACATTTTTAGGAAGACCGGTTAACAGGTCTCTGCCCTTAACGGTATAGACCGCACCCTTCGAAGGCATGTAAGCCGCACCGATTTCTTTTTTAATGTTTTCGGCAGACTGATAGCCGATCGAAAGGTTATAGGTTCTTTTAATGTAAGCAATAATAGCCTCATCCATCTCATCACCGGCTACCCTTATCGAACCGGCTGTGACAATTCCACCCATGGAGATCACCGCTACCTCAGTAGTTCCCCCACCTATATCCACGATCATATTTCCGGTTGGTTCACCCACCGGAAGCCCAGCCCCGATGGCGGCAGCCATCGGTTCCTCCATAATAATAGGATCTTTAGAACCCGCAGCTAACGCCGCCTCCTTAACAGCCCTCTCTTCAACAGCTGTAACCCCGGATGGTACACAGATCACAACCCGGGGACGAGCAAACTGAAACCTGGAACCTAAGGCCCTATCGATAAAATACTTTAACATCTTCTGGGTGACATTAAAATCAGAGATCACCCCATCTTTCAGAGGTCTAATAGCCACGATATTCCCCGGAGTTCTTCCTATCATTTCTTTTGCTCTATCACCTACGGCTAGAGGCTCATTTCTCTCTATATCCATCGCCACTACGGACGGTTCTCGTACGATTACTCCTTTACTTTTCATATGTACAACTGTGTTTGCTGTTCCTAGGTCAATTCCTAAATCCTTAGAAAAAAACATCGCGTGGTAATCTCCCTTCATTCTTAGCGGCAGTTAGCTATCGGATAAATATCCAAGCTTTGCTTAGTTTTCCACTAGATAAACTTTTAATGCTTTAAAATAACTAAATTTACGTTAGTGCAAAATTATGCACACTTATAACCTTATATTATTCCTTGTTCCTTGAGACTTACATAGCGTTTATCTCCAATTATAACGTGATCTAAGATTTCTATCCCTAAGATCTTGCCACCTTCAGCAAGCCTTTTAGTGATATCGAGATCTTCCCTACTTGGGGCAGGATCGCCACTGGGATGATTATGCAGAAGGATAATGGTATTAGCATTACGGCGAATCGCCTCTTTGAAACACTCTCGGGGATGAACTATAGACGAATTAAGCGAACCCACTGAGACAGGACTTACACCTAGGACATTATTCCGGGTACTTAAATGCATAATGCGGAAATGTTCTCTATCAAGGACCCGCATCTCTTCCATCACTAAGTCGGCCACATCCGCAGGGGAATTAATCACAGGCCTAGTAATGGGATCCGAGCATACACTCCGTTTTCCTAATTCCAAAGCAGCCTTAACCTGGGCAGCCTTAGCTGGCCCGATCCCGTGAACTTGGGTAAGCTCATACACAGAGAGTCGGGCTAATCCGATCAGCCCTCCAGCTTCTGTCAAGATCCTCTCCGCAAGTTCCAGAACATTTTCTCCCTTGGTACCCGTCCTTAAAAGAATGGCTAAGAGCTCTTTATTAGATAAGGATTGCACACCAAGCTGATGAAGACGCTCTCTGGGCAGAAGATCCTCAGGTAGATCCTTAAGCCGACGGTAATTCATCTCTTTACCTGCTTCCCTCAACAATACCTAGGTTCTACTTGGCAGACATAACGGAACATCAGCAAAAAGCCATCGCTAATGTCTTAATGGTTGCTATCTGTAGGAAAAACTTCTCTTACTTCAAGCTTTGCCGACAAGAGTTCCATGGGAAGACCAATAACATTCGTTAGAGAACCACTCACCTTTCTAACGAATTTTCCGGCCCCTCCCTGAATACCATAAGCTGCAGCTTTATCCATCGGTTCCCCGGTGGTAATATAATCCCTAATCTCCCGGTTACTTAATTCCCGAAAAGATACTATAGTGATTTCCATATCTGTTTCGATTCGAAAATCCTGACCCTCACCCTTACTGACTAGGGCGATAGCGGTCATCACTTTATGGGTCTTGCCACTTAAAGCTCTAAGCATCGCCTCAGCATCCTCTTCATCGGCAGGCTTACCCAATATCCTTTCTTCCAGAACTACTATGGTATCAGCACCTAAGATTAAATCTTCAGCTAAGCCTTCTTGCTTCTGCCAAGTTTCAAATCCGGAAAGGGCTTTACGTTCAGCCAATTCCTGTACTCCTTCTTCGGGAAGAATTCCTTCTTCCAATTCTTCGGAAACCGGGGCATAAACGAGTTTAAACTCATATCCCCACTCCCGCAGAAGCTCAATTCTCCGAGGAGAAGATGAAGCTAATATTAGCATTTTCAAACCCCACCTCGTAAAAAAATTACAACAAGCCAGGGTATGGAACCCCGGCTGATATGACCTTTGCTTTAGTTTAGCATTTTAACTTTTCTTTGGCAAGATTACAAAATTTTTTTAAGGCTTTTTTCCTTATTAGGGATGCCCTAACAAGGAAAAAGCCGCCACACCGAAAGCACATTCTAACGGCACTACAATTTAAACACGGTACTACTATTCTCTAGAATAAATTAACACCAACCATAAACCGACCGCCCACCGGGAGCTAGATCAAACATAGTACCGGCCTAATAATTCAAATCAATTGATACCGTCCCTCATCCCTTAGGATCATAATATACAAGGCCTCCAAAAGAGCTTTGGCACTTGCTCTCAGGATATTACTTGAAACCCCTATCGTCCCCCAGCTATCAAGCCCATGTCGAGTTTCGACCACTACCCGGACAACTGCTCCGGTACCACGGGATCCATCCAATACTCTAACCTTATAATCTATCAGTTCACTCTCTTCAATTATCGGAAAGAACGAACCTAAAGTACGCCTCAAGGCCCTATCTAAAGCATGAACCGGTCCATCACCTTCGGCTGCCATATGCACCGACTCATCTTTCACCCTGACTTTAATCACGGCAACAGAGTCCAACTCCCTCCGCAGAGGATCACTCCAGACATGGTAATCTTCCAAACTAAAAGGCGGGTTATACTCTCCTAAAATCTCCAGGAGAAGAAGATCGAGACTTCCTTCAGCAGTCTCATACTGAAAACCCTCCTTCTCAGCCTCCTTAATCTTAGCCATAGCCTTTTCCACTAAGGGATCACCCTTCTCTAATTCAGGTCTAAAAAGGCGCATCCTTTGACAAATATTAGCTTTCCCAGCTTGATCGGAAACCAAAATTCGCCGCTCATTCCCTACCAAGGAAGGTTCAATATGCTCGAAGGTCCTGTTATTCTTTAATACTGCATCCACATGCATTCCTGCTTTATGAGCAAAAGCACTTCTCCCTACAAAAGGCTGTTTTTCATCGTAAGGATAATTAGCCAGCTCTGCAACATAGCGTGATAAATGAGTAAGGTTTTCAAGAGCTTCCCGTTCTAGAAGCTTATACCCTAATTTCAGTTGTAGCCAGGGAATAAGCGTACTAAGATTAGCATTGCCACAGCGCTCTCCGAATCCATTCCAGCTACCCTGAATCTGATTAGCACCTGCCTCCACAGCAGCAAGGGTATTAGCCACGGCCAGGCCACCGTCATTATGGGCATGAATCCCAAGGATCGTTGGTGTATATCCTTGGATCACGGTCTGTACCCCCCCGGTAATATCCTTTGGGGAAGCACCGCCGTTGGTATCGCAGAGTACAAGACCCTTAGCTCCTCCTTGTAAAGCAGCCTCGAGACAACCTAAAGCAAAATCAGGATCATCAAGCCAGCCATCGAAGAAGTGTTCCGCGTCAAAGAAGACTTCTTTCCCTTCCCCTACCAGAAAGTTCACCGACTCTCTTATTATCCTTAAGTTCTCTTTAGAATTGGTACGCAGAACTTCTTGAACATGTAATTTCCAAGTTTTCCCGAAAATAGTAAGGGTCTTCGCTCCGGAAGAAAGAAGTCTAGCCAAAATTTCACTCTTTTCGGGAGATTCGTTAACCCGGCAGGTGCTGCCAAAAGCTACGACCCGAGTAGCAGGATTAACTATTTCCTCTGATGGTAACCCAAGCTTATTCGCGGAAAACATCTGGAAGAATTCGTCATCTTTAGGATTAGAACCGGGCCAACCCGCTTCTACATAATCGATCCCCGCAGCCAT
>CALBJS010000027.1 GCA_937892995.1 uncultured Peptococcaceae bacterium
GCTTAGCTGTTGTTTTTAAAATGCTGACTGCTTTATCAGGATCATCAATACCCGCAAGCTCCACAATGATTCTCTTTCTACTATTATCTACTTGAATATAAGGCTCAGCGACACCTAAACCATTGACACGTTGTTCGATTATGGCTTTGGCTTTGGCCATATCATCATTGGTAATTGGAGTACCGTCTTTACCTGGTTCCGCCTGTAAGGCTAGGTGAACTCCACCACGCAAATCAAGTCCTAACGGAATACCCTTTTCGGGATTCGTTAGGGGTTGGATGGAAAGGAAAATCGCAATTGCAACTAATATAAAGGATATTGCGAGTTTAATAATATTTCCCCGTTTCATTTTCGTTCCTCCCTAATAGAATAAATGGGGCCTGCCCATTCAAATTTTATTATATCCCTACTGCACTTGGGGTGTCAATGCACTAATATTTTGTAAAATGTTTGAATACTTAAGATAGCTCAAAAGCAAGTGATTCGTCACTTGCTTTTGAGCTATCAACTAATCCCTTATACAATTTAAACTTAACTTCATTAGAAGTTTTATTAGATATCTAGACTTCAGGATTTTCACTGGGGGCATTGTCGCCTGCTTCAGTTTCTTCTGTCTTTGTCCCTTTCCTAAGTTTAAATCTATTACTTTTTTTGTCCGTCTCCTCTTTAAAATTCCTGTTCTCGATTGTCTGCACGGCAGATCTTAGAAATTCAAGTTCTACATTATTGGCAACCTTTATTATTACAGTATCTTCGTTAATCTTAGTTACCGTACCATGGATGCCGCCGATAGTAATAACTTTATCCTTCACTTTTAAGCTTTCTAACATTGCTCTACGTTCTTTTTGTTGTTTGTTATTTGGCCTAATAATGATAAAGTAAATGATTCCAAAGAAAACCGCAAACCAGAGAAGCATATTCGTTAAGTTTCCATCCATAAGTATTGAATCCTCCTTTTATTATGATATTATTTTTAGCTGCTTACCTTCATTAAATTAAATTTGGTTAAGCTTACCATGGATGATTATAACATTTTTACTCCTTTTCTTCAGTATTTATTTTTAAAAATTATTCTTATTATCATAACCATAATCAGCGAAAAACTTTTGCCGGTATTCAGGAAGTCTTTCTCCAATAATTGCTTCCCTAATTTCACCCATTAAGTTTAAAAGAAACTGTAAATTATGAATAGTCATAAGTCTTAATCCCAAAATCTCATTCGCCTTGAGAAGATGCCTGATATATGACCTGGAATAGTTCCTACAAGTATAGCAATCACATGTAGGATCCACAGGACTAAAATCATCTGCAAACTCGGCGTTACGAATCACTAATTTACCAAAACGAGTCATAGCCGTCCCATTCCTAGCTATCCTTGTAGGTAAAACACAATCAAACATGTCAACACCTCTCATTACCCCCTCTATTAAAGCATCAGGTGAGCCCACCCCCATCAAGTACCTTGGTTTATTATCCGGCAATAAAGGGACGGTATAATCTAATACTTCATACATTATTTCCTTGGACTCACCTACACTAAGTCCGCCTATAGCATATCCCGGAAGATCAAGTTCAGTGATCTCCCCGACACTTTGTTTACGCAGATCCTCAAACATTCCCCCCTGAACAATACCAAAAAGTGCTTGTTTATCGGTTGTCGATAGAATGCTTTTGCATCTTTTTAACCAACGAGTAGTTCGTTCTGCTGACTTTTTAGCATAATCATATGTCGTAGGATATGGAGTACACTCATCGAGGGCCATCACAATATCTGAGCCAAGAGCCATCTGTATTTCAATAGCCTTTTCAGGGC
>CALBJS010000028.1 GCA_937892995.1 uncultured Peptococcaceae bacterium
GAGGCTGTGGTCGAAAAAGAATTACCGGCAACCTTGGTCCTGAAAATTCAAGAACGGCTTCCTGTCGCCTTGATTCTTAATGATGAGGGCATGGTGGAAGTCGATTCCCAGGGTATTATACTTAGATTTTATGATACTTGGCCCAAGGAAGATAACCCGGTATTGACCGGTATAGAAGTGCCGGATACCCTTGGGCCCGGTCAAAGGATAAATAATCCCCAACTGGATAAAGGTCTTCTTTTAATAGGACAAGCACCGGAAAGTTTGGTACCTATAATGGGTGAAATACATATTTCGGCGGATGGACAGATTTTCCTTTACTTGACGACCGGAATTGAAGTTAAGATTGGACATGATAATGAAAATATCGCCAAATTAAAGCTTCTTAAAGAACTGCTCGATAGTAATGAGTATAAAGCTGTAGAAAAAGCGATAAATTATATTGATCTTACAGCGGGGAAACCTGTCTTAGGACAATAATGGAGGAATCTATGATGTGGCTGCCTATTTTTGGTTTAATATTAGGATTGGTGATTGGTTTCATAAGTCCTTTTAGTATTCCTGTTGAATATGCTAAATACTTTTCAGTCGCTATTTTAGTGGCGTTAGACTCTGTGATGGGGGGGATCAGAGCTTACCAGGAGGAGCATTTTGATAGCACCATTTTTTTAAGCGGTTTCTTTGTTAATATTATCATGGCTAGTCTCCTGGCTTTTATAGGAGATAGAGTAGGGGTCGACTTGTACTTAGCAGCGATAGTAGCTTTTGGTACCAGATTATTCCAAAATATTAGTATAATTCGCAGACACATCATTAATAAACATAATAAAGGGTAAAACTTATATAACTTAAGTAAAAAAAACTTAGATTATACCTGATGAAAAGAGGAGTAATTGTTAAGCGTATAGAAAATACTTATTTGGAGTTGAGTATTTGCTTTTAGGGTTTACAATATAGAGCCATAGCGGTAATAATGGATGAAATTAAAAAGGAGGCAAAGAGAAAATGCTAGAATTCGATCATGAAGATAACCAATATGCCCGCATAAAAGTGATAGGGGTTGGTGGGGGAGGAAATAATGCTGTTAACAGGATGATTGCCGCCGGTCTCAAGGGTGTTGAGTTCATTGGTATAAATACAGATGCCCAGGCACTCCAGATGTCTAGGGCGGCTGAAAAGATACAGATCGGAATCAAACTTACGAAAGGTCTTGGAGCAGGAGCTAATCCTGAAATTGGTCATAGCGCAGCAGAAGAGAGTCGGGATGAAATAGCCAAAGTACTGCTCGGTGCCGACATGGTTTTTGTGGCGGCAGGAATGGGTGGTGGCACGGGAACAGGAGCTGCCCCGGTAGTCGCCGAGATAGCTAGGGAAGTGGGTTCTTTAACGGTGGGGGTAGTTACGCGGCCCTTCTCTTTCGAAGGACGAAAGAGAGCTATGCAAGCAGAAAGAGGAATTTTAGAATTAAGAGATAAGGTTGATACTTTAATCACGATCCCCAATGATCGTCTTCTCCAGATCGTGGATAAACACACTACAATTCAAGAAGCCTTCCGAATCGCGGATGATGTATTATTACAAGGAGTGCAGGGGATCTCAAATCTGATCACCATCCCCGGACTAATTAACTTGGACTTTGCCGATGTTAAGACAATCATGGCGGAAACGGGTTCGGCACTTATGGGAATCGGTCAAGCCTCGGGTGAAAATAGAGCAGCGGATGCAGCTAGAAAAGCAATCTCCAGCCCTCTTCTGGAAACATCTATTGAGGGCTGGAGATTGCTTTTCTAGCTGCATCCGCTGCTCTATTTTC
>CALBJS010000029.1 GCA_937892995.1 uncultured Peptococcaceae bacterium
GAAAGAATGAGAGCCCCTATCACCGATCTGTGGGCTTTACGTTCGATTCGAATCTTCTTATTTTTAAGGCTTTCCATAAGGGCTAGAAACATGGCCTGGTTCCCAGCAGTAGCACCATTAACTAGGAAAAAGGTCTCTTCAGCACCATAAGCCTTAGCTGCCTTTTCCTGGGCTTTGGCAATTACCCCCTGGGGATTGTGCAGCATATCCAGCCCAGGAAGTTCGGTTAAGTCATAATCAGGAAAAACAAGAGGTGCTAAGATATCACTTCGCCCTTTATGACCGGGTGTATGAAAGGAATACATCCCTAACTTCGAATAATTTGCAAGTTTTTGTTCCAATGACTCCACTGTATGCTCCCAAAGATAAGTGATACTACATTTTAACATATTTTTAACTTTTTTTCATATCAACGACTTTTAGGGTACTTGAAATTCTCCTTCTAGCAGTAGAGGATTGTCCTTATGTTCCGGATATTATGTTGATATTCCGTAGAGCCCTGAACAGTTGTTATGATATATTGTTCACAAACAGAGCAAATAAATCTACCCTTCAGACGAAATCCATCGTATAAACCCTTGCTGGGAATTTCCCCACACAATGAGCACTTGGGATAAATATTATTCAGCGAACTCACCCCTCATCCTTAATTACTAAAAGTACTTTCCTTTTTCTCGGAAAAGGATTAATTTATTTAAAGAATAAAGTCTAAAAATATTCATCTTATAATATATTCTTCCCTGGATGAAGGGTTATTAGTATCTTTTCTCACATTCATTTTAAACTTATAATTTAACATACCTTTGAACTTTAACTCATAGGATTAAATTGAATATTTTAAGCGAAAGGATATCCAGTACATGCGTCTGTCTATTCCTTCCAGTTTTTTCCTTCTTAAAGGGAGAGTTAAAGTCTTTATAGTAATAATTTTCTTTAAAGTCTTATTCCTAAGAAGTTACATCTTCCCTCAGAATACGGATTTACGAATACTGCTCTTAGAGTTGGGTTCCATAGTGATAATCTTTGGGCTCTTAGAGTTAACAGCACTTCGCTCTTTAAAATTATTTTGGCTAATAAACTTTCTTCTTTCCACTTATTTTATAGCTAGCGTTATGTACTATAGCTATTTTGGCCAAATCCTTAATTTTAGTGTTCTCCGGCAGACTTTAATCATAAAAGACCTTGGTTCCAGCATCTTAGACCTTTTCTCTTTAACCTATCTAATATTTTACTTTGATTTTCTCCTCTTGTTTATTTTAAAAAATTTCCGAAAGGTTACAAAGAAAAAAAGACTGCTTTCTTACTCTACTTCCCATTACAAAACTATCTCCTATAATCATCACCGAACGGTCTTGATAACTTTTTTAGCCCTAGTACTTATCCTCTTTAATATCTGGAGTTATCCAACTAAAGATAACAGGATGGCCATGACTCGGGATGTAGGAATTCTCAATACCCAGGGATATGGACTATATACCATCTTCTGTAGAAGCGAAGAAAATCACACTTCTTGCCCGGAAAGTCAATTCTCTCAAGAGGTTATTAATAAGCTTAAACAGGTTAATCCTCTTCTCTGGCCCAAGTATTTTGGAATAGCTTCTGATAAAAATGTTATCTTGGTTCAGCTTGAATCCACCGAAAACTTTGTTATCGGGTTAAAAGTCAATAATCAGGAAATAACCCCTAACTTAAATGCTTTAAGCAAAGATAGCCTATATTTTCCTCATTTCTACAGCCAAATCGGACAAGGAAACACTTCTGATGCCGAGTTTATCATTAATACCTCGCTTTATCCCCTTCCCAAAGGGGCCATAAGTACTGATTATGAAGGTGTAGACTATCCCTCCCTGCCGCGTCTGCTTAAAACCGAAGGCTATTCTTCCGTGACCTTGCACCCTAATGCTATCACTTTCTGGCGACGCGATAACCTCTATCCCTGTCTGGGATTTGATAAGTATTATGCCAAGGAGTATTACCAAGATCAAGACCTCCTGGGACCATGGGGTTCCTCCGATGAAGTCCTCTATAAAAAGGCCTTGCCAATTCTAACTAATTTCCTAAAGAATAAGCAAAAGTTTTATGCAAGTCTCATAACCCTTACCAATCATCATCCCTATAGCTTACCTGGGAACAGGAAGAAAATTAATCTTCCACCTCAGCTTGAGGGACCTCCTGTCGGTAACTACTTGACCTCCGTTAATTATCAGGATTATGCCTTAGGGCAATTCATTCAAGATCTTAAAAAGAGTAACCTTTGGGATAATTCCATATTCCTAGTCTTTGGTGACCATTTCGGTATTTCCAAAGCTGTGGAATCCAAAAACCAGGATATTCTTACTTCTTTATTGGGAAGAGAACATGATAAAATCGATGGATTAAATGTTCCCCTGTTCATCAGAGTTCCCGGTTTAAGACCTCAGATCATCAATACTCCAGGCGGGCAAGTAGATATTCTGCCCACCTTAGCCAATCTTCTCGGTCTTTCTTTAGATAATCAACTGGTCTTTGGTCAGGATATCTTAAACTACAAACAAAATTTACTTGGTTTGCGTTTTTATCATCCTGATGGAACATTTATTACTGCCGACCTTTTTCATCAAGGGGGAAGCGACAAAGGAATCAACATAGCTGACCGCCAAGTCTCGAAAAGTGAGGAATCTCACCTGAAAAAAGAACTAAGAATAAAAACACTGCTGCAGCTTTCCGACAGTTATCTTCAATATTTAATCTCAAAGAATAAATAATCTAAAAGCAAGAGAGCGGGGATTATCCCGCTCTCCAATTAAACTTACCCGAACAGTTCATTGGTATCCATTCTTTTTATGATTTAAACCGTTCTTTGTTCCGTCCTAGTCCCAATTCTGATCCGCCAAACGTTTGTAGGACTTGTAACGTTCTCCGGCAAACTGTTCTGCGCCCTTGAATAATTCTTCTGCTGTATCCGGGAAGGTATTTAGGAGTGAAGTATAACGTACTTCAGACATAATGAAATCTCTGAAGGAAGCCGTTGGTTCTTTAGAATCAAGAGTAAACGGTTTTTCACCTTCTTCAAGAAGATCAGGGTTATAGCGATACAGATGCCAGTAACCAGCCTCAACAGCTTTCTTCGCTTGGATAATGCTGGTGGCCATACCGGAACGAATACCATGGTTAATACAAGGTGCGTAAGCGATGATAAGGGATGGACCTTTATAAGCTTCTGCTTCACGGATAGCTCTTAAAGTCTGGGTTAGGCTGGCACCCATAGCTATCTGAGCTACATAAACATAACCATAACTAATAGCCATCATTCCAAGGTCTTTCTTGCGAATCTTTTTACCTGCTGCTTGGAATTTAGCAACGGCGGCACGTGGAGTAGCTTTCGAGGATTGGCCACCGGTGTTGGAATATACTTCAGTATCAACTACCAGAATATTAACATCATCTCCGGAGGCCAGAACATGGTCTAGACCACCATAGCCGATATCATAAGCCCAGCCGTCTCCCCCGACGATCCACTGAGATTTCTTGACGAGATGTTCTTTTTTGTCCCAAATTTTAGCTAGAAGTTCGTTAGAGCTAGGTTCAACTTTCTCAAAAGCAGCAAGTACTTTCTGAGTAGCAGCCTTGGAGGCATCTCCGTCATTCATGCCTTCAATCCATTCTTGGAAAGCTGCTTTGAGCTCGGCAGGAATATCCAGAGCCATAGCTTCTTTCATTTCATCAGCCATTCTCAAGCGAAGCTGTTGAACACCAAGATACATACCATAACCATACTCAGCATTGTCTTCAAAGAGAGAGTTTGCCCAAGTAGGACCTTTACCTTCTTTGTTAACAGTGTAAGGTACTGATGGTGCACTTCCGCCCCAGATTGAAGTACAACCTGTAGCATTAGCAATCATCATTCTATCCCCGAATAGTTGGGTAAGGAGCTTGACATATGCAGTTTCACCGCAACCCGGGCATGCACCGCTGAATTCGACGAGAGGTTGTAAGAACTGGCTGTTCTTAACAGTGTATTTATTATTAATTCTCTCTTCTTTGCCAGAAAGGTCTAAAGCATACTCCCAATTAGGAGCCTCGGCTAAAGTTACCTCAGATGCATCTTTCATGACCAGAGCTTTTTGCTTGGCGGGGCAAATTTCCACGCAGTTGCCACAGCCTGTGCAGTCCAGAGGACTGACTTGGAGACGATAGGTTAAGCCTGCAAAGTCTTTACCTACTGCTTTAACTGACTCAAACCCGGCGGGAGCATTCTTGGCTTCTTCTTCATCCAAAAGGAAAGGCCTGATACAGCTATGGGGACAAATATAGGAACATTGGTTACATTGGGTACAATTATCTTTATCCCATTCAGGAATCATTACGGCAACTCCGCGTTTTTCATAGGCTGTAATCCCTGCAGGGAAAGTTCCGTCTTCATAACCTTTAAAGGCACTGACCGGAAGAGTATCCCCTTCTTGAGCAGCCATAACACGTACAATGTTCTTGACGAATTCCGGATCATCATCATTACCAAGGAAGATACCTTGCTTAGCATCGGCATTAGCCCAAGTAGCAGGTACTTCGACTTTAGTCAGAGCCTCAAAACCGGCATCAATAGCTTTATTGTTCATATCGACGATTTCCTGGCCTTTTTTACCGTAAGCTTTGACGACGGACTCTTTAAGATAGCCGATAGCTTCCTCAATAGGAATTACATTAGCGAGTTTAAAGAACGCCGACTGCATAATCATATTGATTCTGCCGCCTAGCCCAATCTCCCGAGCAATTTTCACAGCATCTACAATATAGAATTTGGCTTGCTTATCATAGATAGCTTTTTTCAAGCTACCGGGTAGTTTTTCTTCCAATTCTTCTACTGTCCATTGGCAGTTAAGAACAAAGGTACCCCCGGTTTTAAGAGCTTTCAGGAGATTATATTTATCAACATAGGCTTGGTTATGGCAAGCAACATAGTCAGCTGTGTTTACCAAATAAGGAGCTTTAATGGGCTCATTACCGAATCTTAAGTGGGATACAGTGGCCCCACCGGATTTTTTACTGTCATAGGCAAAGTAAGCCTGAGCATATTTATTGGTATGGTCACCAATAATTTTAATCGCTTGTTTATTAGCTCCTACTGTACCGTCAGCACCCAAGCCCCAGAATTGACAGCTAATGGTGCCTGCGGGAGTTGTATCAATAAATTCCTTTTCTTCTAAAGAAGTGAAGGTTACATCATCGACGATCCCAATCGTAAAGCCGTTCTTAGGCTTATCTGCTTTAAGATTATCATAAACGGCCAGAATCTGGGACGGAGTGGTATCCTTGGAGCCCAGGCCATAACGACCACCAACGATTACCGGTCTTTCAGTCTGATTATAGAAGACATCCACAACATCCAGATAGAGAGGCTCACCAAGAGAACCAGGCTCCTTAGTACGTTCGAGAACTGCAATTTTCTTAACGGTCTTGGGAAGGGCTTTAAGGAAATGTTCAGTTGAGAAGGGACGGAAAAGACGAACGCGGAGTACCCCGACTTTTTCGCCTTTAGCATTAAGATAATCAACTGTTTCCGTAATTGTATCCGCAACCGAACCCATAGCAATAATCACGCGTTCGGCATCAGGTGCACCGTAGTATTGGAAGAGTTTATACTCACGGCCTGTAAGTTCTTTATACTTAGCCATATATTCTTCAACAATTGCAGGAACTGCTTGATAGAAGCGGTTAGAAGCTTCTCTGCCCTGGAAGTAAATATCCGGATTCTGGGCTGTCCCTCTTAAGACTGGACGCTCAGGATTTAGGGCACTTTCTCGGAATTGTTTTAAGGCTTCCCTGTCAAGTAGAGTTGCTACTTCACTATATTCCGGTACGCTAATTTTTTGGATTTCATGAGAAGTTCTAAAACCATCAAAGAAATGTAAGAACGGTAGTCTGGCTTTAATTGCACTGAGGTGAGCAATATAAGCTAGGTCCATAGCTTCCTGGACACTACAGGAACTCAGCATAGAGAAGCCTGTCATCCGAACGGACATAACGTCTTGATGATCACCAAAGATAGAAAGTGCGTGGGCCGCAAGAGCACGGGCACTAACATGGAATACGCCTGGAAGCAGTTCGCCGGAAATTTTGTACATATTAGGAATCATGAGTAGAAGACCCTGAGACGCAGTATAGGTAGTAGTCAAAGCTCCTGCCTGCAATGAACCGTGAACAGCACCGGCTGCTCCAGCTTCAGACTGCATTTCTACTACTTTCATGGTTTGGCCGAAAATGTTTTTTCTGCCATGAGCAGCCCATTCATCGACTAGCTCTGCCATGTCAGATGAAGGGGTAATCGGAAAGATAGTTGCGACTTCGGAAAAGGCATACGACGCATGAGCCGCAGCTTCATTTCCAGACATGGTTTTCATTTTTGCCATTGATAGTGTTCCTCCCCATAAGAATTTATTTGAATAAAAATACCTCACAATGATTTTAGCTACTCAAGAACTAGCCTGTCCCCATCCTTATCAATTTCAAATAATACTGCTAGCAACTGTAGTCTCTCAACTCTCCTGTAGTCTAGCTCTGATCATGAAATTACTCTCTCCCCACCTCCTCGTCATACTAAATTAGCAACTCTAGAAGAACTGAGAAGTAAAAATATAATATTTAAGGATAGCAAATTTAACTTGATGAAAAAGTACCTATTTTAACAATGTTAGCAACAATATCTGAATATAAATTACTTTTTCCGAGTATTTCTGACAAATTACTCAATTAAAACAATGCTAATTTTTGAATATTCTTGCAATTATCGAACGCAAACCTAGGGAACTATGTCAGAAAATAGTCCCCTAATCAACTATCAGTATACTCTTTGTGTCTTATTATAGTCAAGAAAAATTACATGTAAGGTAAAGTTAGGCAATAATCCCTGCCTTTGTCGATTTAGCTTGCTTTTAGATTCCGAAAAACTGTAAAGCTGTAAGTACGATCACCCCCGGAAATCCGAGCACAGC
>CALBJS010000030.1 GCA_937892995.1 uncultured Peptococcaceae bacterium
AGTTAATACAATAGACTTATAGTCTAATTATCAGCTGGTGGGGTTATTGAGAACTCCACCAGCTTTTTTTAATTATCTTGACAATTCGCATAATTTACCGTAGTATGTATATACATAGTTACACATATACACATACCGACACAATGACACAATAGAGGTGAATTTATGGGTAATAAAGACATAAATAAACGTAAAGTAATGGGGTTTATCATTATGCATTTTGATTTAGCCGAATTTGAGATAGAGGATTGGCCACTGCTGCCGGGGGGGACATTACTTAAAGACAAAAAAGGCGGGTCAATTCTTGTCTGGTCTGATATTATGAGCAGTTCTATTTATTATTCAGTCAATGGAGAACCAGCGGAAAAAGTTGCTATGCCAGAACTAGAAGATTAATAAAGGAGAACGACGTTGAAATGAAAAAAAGAATAAATTTTTTTTTACCTGATAGTATGTATGAACAATTACGAGATGAATCTTTTCGACAACGAACAACGATGGCTGTAATAATACGTAGAGCTATAGAGATGTACTTTTTTGAACAAGAAAAGAAAAAAAAGAAATAGGGGATTGGTGGCACCAGTCCATAATATTCCCGGCCGGCTTAATTGAGATAGACACCCGGAGCCGGGGACCGTCAAGGGCGCGTAAGCGTTCATCTTGACCCTTGACGGTCCCCGGTGTAGGGGGTAGCCTTCTCCATGCCGGGCCGGAAACTTTAACAGGAGGTCTTACTAGTGAATATCAAGAGAAAAAAACGGAAGCTTTTAATGAGAAAAATTAATCTTGTTGTTTGTTCTTCCCTCTTTTTCTGGGGTATTGGTATTGCTATTTTCAGAAACAAACATTCGGTAGATTTTATATTGCAATCAATTATTTTTAGCTTAATCTTTATATTTATGGTTTTAGATTCTTATATTCCTAGACTACAAAAGCTTAAAGCGGAAATTGAAGGAGGAGAAGAAAATGAGGAATAAATCTATAATTTTAGTTTTACTGTGTACTTTACTTCTTGTTACCGGATGTATTGAAAAAACAGAAGCAGAGCAACCAGTAACCTCTAAAGAATTTCTTCCCGGGAAAACGTTGGTAATGGATACTCAAGCATGGGATGAGCCTTTTGCCATGGAAACATGGGTATTTAAAAAAGAAGATAAGGCTGAACTAGTAAAAAATTTTGGCCCGAACGGAGAAGAAGCTTTAAAGATTTCTAGTATTGGTAAAGATGGAACGGTTGTAAGTGTCCGGTATAATCCAAACCTTGAAAGCTTTGGTAGATATAAAATGACTGTTGAATATAAAGCAAATTATAAAGCTGAAGAAGGGGCAGAATTTGGGGCAGTTATAAAATTGTATACTCATCCTTTTACAGTTGTATCACAGAATAATTATGTACCTTTATATAACGTAAATAGATGGTCTAAAGCTGAACTTACATTTGATTATTCTCAATACGATTATTCATCTCCCGAAATAATTTTTAGCTTAGGGGTAGAATATCCTAAATTAATTTTTTCTTCAGGAAATTTGTATTTTATCAACCTTAAAATAGAAAAACTGGAGGATTAAATCATGAATTTAGGAGGTAATATTAAAGGCTTCGATTGGGCGAGATATGGGTTTTTACTCCATGAAAAAACTAGTGGAAGTATAATAGTAAGCTCAGTTTTAAAATTTTTTATCGATTATTCTTGGGAAATAGCTTTTGTTCTTGGGATGATTGCTTTTGCTTATGAACTTATTAGGGTCATATCAGGACAAAAGACAGCTATTTACATGGTGGTTTTGAAATTAGCTTTAACCATGTGTCTCATTTCTTACTATGATCCGCTCTGTAAATCAGCTATTAATTTTGCAGACAATATAACACAAATTATCACAGATAGCACGAGTGCAGATATAAATAATATGTATTTAAAAAAGGCTAAAGAAAAAAAAGTTGAAGCTGATCATTGGTACCAGAGATTTTATAAGGAAAAAAAGCTAACTGAAGAAGAAGAATGGGAGTTTGAGAAAAGTTCTAAATTTAACCCCTTTAAATTATCACTAGTAAATTTTAATCCTTTAAAATTTATAGCTTCATTACTTCTAATTTTTTGTCAAATAGCTATTTTCCTAATAAGTAAATTTAGAGATATAACGCTTGCTATATTGCTACTTATTGGCCGGCTTTGTATAGTAGCTTTTATTTGGGATAAAACAGCAGGGATTACTAAAGGTTGGTTTACATCATTTATAAATGCTTTGTTATGGACTTTCTGGCTATCGATTATTATTCATTTACAATATGCTGGGGTGCAAAGAATCTACTTTGATAATTCTGAACCCCTAATAATGATGGAAGATATTGCGGAGTGCATAGTATATCTAGTTTTGTATTTACAGGTATTTAATTTTGGCAAAGAAATGCTAAGCAGTTCATTAGGGTCATCGGCTTCCTCTTTTGGTACTGCTGCAACTGGAGGGCTTGCAACTAGTGCAATAGCAAAAGGGGCTATAAATCAATATAAGAAACAATCCTTAGCCCCCAAGTTCCCCAGTAATTTTAATCCTTTCTCTGATGGGCTTTCGCAGATGGAAAATATAAAACCTGTTAAAGTAAATTCGGATGCTCATTATTTTCTGGCCCCTCCAAAGAGAATAGATGTTGGCGAAACTCCTTCTTTGCCGGAACCACCTAAAGCAATAGAATCAGGCGGGCCTGTAATTGACGTAGAACACGAAAAAATAGAGTAAAAGGTATAAAACTATTACCTAAGGTTTAAAAACTGATTGTAGGGTAAATACGGGCTTGGGAGGTCTATAAACAATGGATACTAATTCACAAGAGATCACAAAAAGGCATAAACAGTATGAATCAGCGATAGCTAGTGTAAGAATGGAAGGTTTTGAGTTTACTAAAGATGATCTTGCTTTGTTTGAAAAGATAATACAGGGAGAAATTACGGAAGATGAAGCCATCAACGATTTAAAAAAACAAATTTCCGAGTGGAAGAAAACAAGGCCGGAAATATTTATAAAAGAGGGGGAGCCGAGTGAATAAGGCTAATACATTAAAATTTATAGATAAAGCTATAGAGATAAATCAACAAGAAGCGAAGGAAGCTGGGGCATTAGGTTTCATGGTTAGAACGCTAGTTCAGGTAACATTTCCGCACAGTAACCCTAAGACACCTTATTATGAGCGAGTTAATGGCAATTTTACTCTAACGATGGCTGCTGGATCGTCAGAAATAGGTTTACCTTACGGTACGATTCCCCGGCTTGTAATGTCATGGATTACAACCGAAGCGATTAAAACTAAAAATCGCGAATTAATATTAGGAGATAGTTTAAGTGGTTTTTTACGTGAATTAGGTTTGATTCCTTCTGGCGGTCGATGGGGAACGATAACACGAATTAAAAATCAAATGAGGCGATTATGCGCATGTTCTATAATTGCTCTTTATGCTGATAATAAAAAGGGATTTACTAGGAAATTAGACCCGGTGGAAGATTCAGACCTTTGGTGGGATCCAAAAGATCCTGAACAAGGCGCGCTTTTTAATTCTAAATTATTGTTGCGTGAGGGGTTTTTCAAGGAAGTAATTAATAGCTCCATAGTCTTTCGTATGGATACATTAAAGCTTCTTAAACAGTCCTCTATGGCCGTGGACATTTACATGTGGGTTACTTATCGAAACAGTTACGCTAAAAAACCTTCAAGAATCCCGTGGGAGGCTTTACAACTTCAATTTGGAGCCGGTTATCCCTTGACTCCATTAGGGAAAAGAAATTTTAAAAGAATGTTTATTCAGGCCCTTAAAAAGGTGGCCATCGTATATCATGAGGCTGGGAAAATTCGGACGGAGGAAAAATATTTGCTTTTTGTTCCCGGAAAACCAGATGTTCCCAAGAAAAAATTAACCGCTCTTAAATGAAATAAAAGCAGAAATACCCCCATATAAAAGTGGGATAAAAAAGTTATCCACAAATAAATACTATCGCTTGGTTGAAACCCTTATGCCATAAGGGTTTACGTGTAAATTCGGAAAGTTATCCACGAATAAATACTATCGCTAATTAAAGTTATCCACAAATAAATACTATCGCCCTATGACCTCAAACCCTTGTCACTATTGGACGGATAAGGATCGCCCTGTATAATATATATCCTATATTAATATAACCTGTAGTAGTAACGCAAAAGCGGTGGATAAGTGGATAACCCACTTATCTTAAATTTAAAATTTTAAAACGAAAGTTTACAGCATGGCTTTCGCCGAACCCTATCGGTTTTTTTCTTGGCCATTAAATCTTAAAACGAAATGCCTTTTCGTTCTAGATACCGACTGCCGATTTGTTTTCAACAATTACCGATTTAACGGGTTCTCTTGGCTAGTTTTAATTCATACGTTATCCAAACGTGATCAATTAAGGTATAAGGTTATTCTTTAATTCAATACTGGGTGCTTCTTATTGTCGCTCTAAAAGACTTTACGCTATGTGGTTTTGAAAATTAAACGTGCTCTTATCCCCTCTTTTCTTATTGTTTATGATAAACGCGACATTGAATTATTTAATCTTTTACATAAAGGGTTTTTGAAGCGACAAAAACATTTTTAATTTAATTGACAGATTATATTACCTATAGTTATATTTTACTTATAAATTACTTTTAATTTAGTTTTTTTTTGAGTGTATTATAGTTGTATTTTAAAACTAAAGGAGGAATTTTAAAAATGAAAGTAATAGCGACATGGATCGCAAAAGGCGGAGTGGGAAAATCTACATTGGCCGGAAATTTATCTTATTATCTTCGGGAGAGGGGAAGGGTGCTTATAATTGATGCCGACCCCCAAGGGAATACTTCAGGCTGGTTATATCCTAACGCTTTTGATTGGGAACTTACTGACATAATGAAAAGGAAAGTAGGAGTGGGACAAGCAATTTTACCTATTAGGCCCAATCTTGATATGATTGGTACATTTGCTATTGGGGGAGAACTTAAAGAATGGTCAGAAACAAAATTACCAAATCAACCTTTTGCATTTCACGAATTAAGAGATGAATTAGAAGCTGCTGGATATGATTTTGTTATATTTGACATGAGCCCGGGGACCTCCAATTTAGAAAGGGCAATCCTTGCTATTGCTGATGAAGTTATTCCTATTGTAAGGCCAGAGTATTTTAGCATTGACGGGTTAGAAGTTTTTGAAGATACACTTGAAAATGTACGCCGGGATTTACGGTCTAAAGCGGTTGCTCCCCGTTTAGTTGTAAATGGCATTAATATGAGTTTTTTGGTTCATCGCTCATATTATGATTCTTTAAAAGAATTTTCCTATGACATATACACGATAGGTCAAACAACAAAGGCAACAGAAGCCCAAATAGCACACCAATTTTTAGCTGAATATGACCCATCGAATAAAGTATTAGATGAATACAATCGACTTGCGAAGGTGGTCTAAATGGCAACAAAAAGAAGTAGAAGCAATGTAAAAAACTTAGTTAATTCTGATATGAAAACTCGAGAACTTCCAACACGGCCAGCAACAAAAAATACTAACTTAGTACCTCATACCTTTATGATTGAAGAATCAGATTTAGCAAGTCTAAGGGATTTTGCTAAATATGAAGGCTGTAGCCTTAATGCTGCTGCACGTCTTGCAATAAAAAGATTATTACGAAGTAATGCCCGGATTGGCTGATAAAAAATGTAGGCCTGAATTATTTTCAAAATACGAATAAAATAACATCACACCCGACGCAATCCTTCAATTGCATCGAGTGTCGTGGGAAGCCATAAAAGACAACAGTTTCAAAGTGGTACTTAGTACCACTTTGAATTATATTGTACCACCAACACAGTAAAACAATTAAGTTATTGCATATAAGAAGGTGTTACCATAGTTATTAAAGAAAGATATTGAATATAAAGGGGGTTGGGTTATTAAATGAAAAGATATTATTCAGTTAATTGTAAGTTTAACGATGGTGAATTGAAGCTGTTAAACACTTTAGTCATGCAGTCCGGTTGTTCATCAAGATCAGAATTTATTCGACAAAGGATTTTCCAAAAACCAGAAACGGATATTTCTAACAAAGAACTTTTAGAAAATAATTTAGATATGGGGAAAAAACTCTTAGCCATGGAATCTTTAATTCTAAAAAATCAACAAGAAATATATGTTACGCAACGTTTAGTTTCGGCCTGTTTGCAGGAATTGGCTAGAAAAGAATTTCCTAGATATAAAGAAATGGTTTCCGAGTTTATTAACCGAGTAAGAGCAGAAGCACCTAAAGCAGTTAATAGTTAATACAATAGACTTATAGTCTAATTATCAGCTGGTGGGGTTATTGAGAACT
>CALBJS010000031.1 GCA_937892995.1 uncultured Peptococcaceae bacterium
GACAGACCCCATATAATATCCTCAGTCTTATGCCCCATCTGCTGTTTGTGTATCATATCTGATTCGGCAAAGACAGCACATCTACCTGCTATTCTGGTAGGGTTTTCGGACTTTAGGGCGATATTGCCAAATTCATTTATTGGTATCCCCAATCTTTGGGCTTGGCGATCTATAAACGACCCGGTTCCCGCTGCACATACCGTATTCATGGCAAAATCGATGACGATATTATTTCTCAAAAGCACGATCTTAGAATCCTGCCCTCCGATTTCCAGGATGGTTTGGGTTCCCGGAAATTCCTCTAAAGCTGCCGTAGAATGGGTGGTGATCTCATTTTTTACAATATCTGCCCCAACGAGGACCGAAGCCAACTGTCTACCGCTCCCGGTGGTGCCTACGGCAAATACCTGGATATTATCATCGTAGAGGGTTTTAATCCCTTGAGTCAAGGCCTTTATGGGGTTACCGGCGGTGTTCAAATATATCTTTTTAACTAACTGATTTCCCTCATCGAGTAAGACTAAATTTGTACTGACAGAACCAACGTCAATTCTCAGCGAGCATCTCATCATAATTTTCAGCCTCCAGCTTGAATTTAATCATATCTATAAAGGCTTCCAGCCGAGTCCTTAGCCCGGTTTCTGCCGAATGTTCATCCAGCACAATTGTCATCACGGGAATAGAGCTTTCCCGCGACACTTGGGGCAGAACGCTTTTTGCAACGATTTCCGGCATACATGTAAAGGGCAATATATGTATCACTCCGGCATAGCCCTCCTGAGAAAATCTCACCGTCTCTGCTACGGTTTCCTGACCATGCCCCCCCACAAAACAATTTATATAAGGCTTTGCGAGATCCAACATCCGGGCATGATCTTTGGATCTAAGAAATGTCGGAAACAAGTTTTCTCGTATCCAATCGGTGATATATATACTCCGCTGAACTTCAGCCCCCAGCTCACCCAAATGCTTCTCTATATATAAATTTGAAAAGGGTTCAAGTATTGTGTAGATTTCACCTACTAACCCGATTTTCGGAAGTACGTTGAAGGATCCCCTTGGTATCTTTTCAAACATGCATCTTACACCATTTTTTATATCCATTATTTCCATTTCATTTCCGGCCCTATCTGTAATATTTACTATATGCTGGTAAACTTTATCAGTGTCCCCGGGATATAGCTCTGACGGCCGGACCCTGGATACGATTTTATCAATTTCATCTAAAAGCAACGCAGTAATGGCTTTAAGGGTACAGTTTTTATTGTTAAAAATTCTCCTTAGCTGTTTCATGAGGTCTAAAAAATGTCCCCGGGGAGGCTCTAAAATTATCATTTCAAATTCGAAGCCAAGGCCCTTCAATATCTCCCGCTGGACTTCACCATAGTAGCCGAATCTACAAGGACCGATTCCACCCGCCATTATAATAGTGTTTGCACCGAGGCTAAAGGCTTCAATAAAGTTTCCTATGGTGAGTTTAAGGGGCAGACACGCAAACTCCGGTGAATATTTCACTCCAAGATCTAAAGTTTTCTTTGTCGTCGGAGGTGGCACTACGACTTCAACGCCTAGTTGCTCAAAGAGCGACTTTAACGGAATATACATATTACCCATGTGTGGAAAAGTAACTTTCATAAGTTCTCCAGATCGGAAGAGCGTCGTGTAGG
>CALBJS010000032.1 GCA_937892995.1 uncultured Peptococcaceae bacterium
GTTTTTTAAAAATTTCTTAATTTTTTTAACTTTTTTCGGAAGCTACAGGCTGTTATTTATTTCCATCAAGTGCATAACTCCTGTTAATATAAACTACTTAAATTACTGTAGATTCTCAAATCAAATCATAGTAAATCCAATGAAAACCAAACTGATGCAAAAAAATAAGCTTCGATGCATATATGCATAAAAATGGCTTAAATTTAAATCTAAGCCATCAAAGTAAAGATTAAATTAGTTACAAATAATGTTAATGTTTAGTATATTTTATTAAATATCTTAAGCTGATTGTTTAGAAATTAATTCTTAAATGTTTTTTTGCGTACATAAGTTCCTAATTTTAAGCACCGTTTAATTTTATTGATTGTTCAGCGAATAGAGTAAAGCTCTATTATACTTAAAAAGAAAGTGTTATCACAGCAGAAAGGAACAAACTCCATTCTTTCTGCTAGGGAAAACAACAAAAATGCTACTTAACTTTCCCAATCTCTTCAAAATCATAACAACCTCGAAATAACGGGTATTTCTGTTGCGACAGCAATAGCGAGTAAGAACAATTACCAAGGCCTCTTTATATTATTTTAAAGCTATAAAACAGAGCTTTTTTTTATTAAGGCAATTTCCCAAAATTCTTTTATAGGTTTTTGCACTAGAACACCTCATTTTTGGTTAATTTGAATTGTTATCTTATTGTACAAAAAAGTGTTTATAATGGTTTTTATAGTTTTATGATTTTTTTAGGCTGAAATATTAGCTTTGTTATTGTGAACTTAAAAAATACGAATTCGTATAAAGTGTTTATTTTTATATTCTATTATTCTTGTAAACAATTTTTTAATTTTCAATTTAAATTTTCTTGGCATAAGACTTGCTTTATAAGATTGCTAAGGAAGGAGGAATGAAATAAAAAAATGTACAAAGTGGGTTGATTTTACATTAAAAAACTATTTTAGAAAGGGGCTGATAATTTGATTAAACGTCAGGCAGAAATGAGCGTAGATAAAACCTTTGAACTGAAGAATGGAAAGGATACAACAACGGTTGTAAATATTCTGGATGTTCCCGAGATGTATGGAACAGGTCGGTTGTTTGCGGTAAGCATAATACCTCCAGGGGGTTCTATTGGAAAACACCGTCATGAGGGTGATTTTGAGACATATTACATTCTCAAAGGTAAGGCAAGAGTAAATGACAATGGTAATATTGTAGAGCTTGATCCTGGCGATATGACCCACTGCAAGGAAGGAGATTTTCATTCAATTGAAAATATAGGTGATTGTGATTTAGAGTATATTGCAGTAATCCTTTATTCTAAAGAGTGAGTCTCCAAAGGTTAACTTTAGAAAGAACAAAATTGTGTTGATGAGTACTTACTTTTATTGTTTTTCAATTGTACAAGATGGTATAGAAAACTCTAAGAAGAGTGAAAAAAGAAAGGCGGAGAAGATTTATGGGTATTCCAACAGAACTTCTAACAACACGAGCAATAATAAAACACAATAATTTTGTGTTAATTCCACCTGAAGGAAGGGTAAATAATTCCGTTCCTAATTTGGCTAAATGTAATACAAGTATTTTATGTTCTCCAAAATTAGGAGCAAGTTTTGCGTTTTATACTGTAGATGTATTACCAAATGGAGGTACTACAACACCATTCTGTCAAGAAGGAATCGAAACTTTTGTTTTTTGTATCAGTGGTAAAGGTATTGTTGAAGTTGAAGGAAAGAAATATGAAATTGGTAAAAATGGTTATGTTTTTGCGCCAGCTTCTGAGGCAGTGTTGCTGAAGAACAATTCAGAGGAACCCTGGAAACTTTTGCTTTATAAACAGAGATATCGTCCTTTAGAAGGTTATAAAGCCAGTGTTGTTGTTAACAATCTGGACGATGTTCCTGAATTTGATATTGGTAATGTGCTGAATATAAAAGATGATTGTGCTCAAGTCAGAGATCTATTACCTTCGAATGATTTGGGATTTGATGTAAACTTTCACACATTAAGATTTAAAGTTAATGGCAAACATCCTTTTGTTGAAACACATGTTCAAGAGCATGGTATGTATTTTCTACAGGGTATGGGAATGTATTTATTAGATGATATTTGGGTTCCGACTAAGAAGGATGATTTTATCTGGTTTGGAGCGTACACACCTCAAGGTTTCTATACTGTTGGTGATGAGGAAGTAATATATATTTATTCAAAAGATACTAACAGAGATGTTGAATTATAAAAAACTATGTTATCTATTTGAAATTGTTTATGAGATTAAAACTTGAACAAGTTTAAAATAGAACTGTTACGGCTTTGTGTTTGAATGTAATTACTTTGGTCTTCTGTCAAGATTTCGGACAAGTTAAAAGTAAACATAATCCCTTTTCCTTGCTTCATACACTTTATAGTAGATTACGGATTACAATGGCCTGTGCTTTAAGATCCGCATTTATTCCACGTTTTCTTGATATGGGGCCCCTGCACCGTCTGGACTCCCTTGTAACCGGCGAAAATAATCTGTATGGGGCCTTTCGCCCCCAAGATTGTACCAGAGGGTGCTGCCCCATATAAAGAAACTGTTGCGGCATAAACGCTACTGCGGGGTTTCTAATTAAGATAAGCGAATAGTCCTTGTGCATGTAGTGATTTAACATGCTGAAGCCTTTTCGAAATCATAAGGCGACTTCATGCCGCAATGCTCATGAATTCTAACGGTGTTATAAAAAGCTTCGATATACTCAAATATCAATTCATGAGGTGCCTAGCATTCTTGGTTACATACCGATTAAGCCATTCTCGCTTTATTAAGGCATGAAATGATTCGATACATGCGTTGTCCCACGGGTTACCCTTACTTGAATAGCTGTGAATAAAATGTGCTGCTGGTGTAGCCTCAAGATAACTCTTTGATACAAACTCGACTAAAGATAGGATGGCGATGTTTAGCCCATAAATGCAGTAAGTGGTAAAGTGTATTGTTGACATAAGAGAATGCTTGACTTGCCACAACGTGTTTGCTTTTCCTTCTTTTAGTATGATGGTAGAGCATTTCCTAATCAGGCTTTTGATTGAACTCTTTGAAGGTTTAACAATTAGTTTTCCTTTGAATTTTCTAAATGTCCATCCAAGAAAGTCGAAGCCGTCATTTATATGTGTTATTATGGTCTTTTCTTCTGATAACCTTAGTCCCCTGGATTCGAGGAATTTGCTGACAACGCCTTTAAGTTCTTCTGCAGTCTCTTTTGAGTTTGCTGTGATGATGAAGTCATCAGCATATCGTACAAGGTTAACTTTTGTTTTAGCACGATAATGATTTTCTATATTACTTTTAGAATTTCGGTGGTATTTGTCTTGAACGACTTTTTCAAGTCCATCTAGTGTCATATTTGCATATAGACTTGGGATAGCTCCTCCCTAGATTTGATGGGATTCGTTATTATCCCAGTTATTTCGGCCTTTATCTTTTGCTTTTGAATTTCTTGATTGGATGGGGTGCGTTTTAGCCAGCTGTAATATCCCGATGAAGAAACGCCCAATAATTTGAGCACACTGTTAACAGAAATCTTGCGTTCCTTCGATGCTTGTCAGATTAGCCAAACTCATACCTTGGGATGAATTCGAGAAAGACTACGCCTTCATGTTCCTGAGTGACCGGGGCAATGTTGCCAAGCCTGTCCGCATGGCTTTAGGTTCACTGATCATCCAGACCCGTTGCAGTTATACCGACCGGGAAGTAGTACAACAGCTTATGGAAAATCCTTACCTGCAGTACTTCATCGGCCTGAAAGAGTACCAGTTGAGCCCGCCGTTTACTCCGGTAGCGCTGGTCTAATTTCGCAAACGGTTCAAAAAAGAACGCTTGGAGAAGATCAATGAGCGCATT
>CALBJS010000033.1 GCA_937892995.1 uncultured Peptococcaceae bacterium
ATCTACACTCTTTCCCTACACGACGCTCTTCCGATCTGGATAATATCTTTGTAACATTTATTGAGATCCTCAAGGATAGGGAGAAATCTTCTCCTAAGATCGCCGAGGATAGTACCAGCGGAGATTACCTTCATGCTTTTCTTTTGGGAACAAGAAAAGCCCTTACCCAAAAGGGCAAGGACTCCATCACCATTACTATCAGGGAGATTAACGAGTTAACAATAGGGGTTCTTTTGGCCTTATTTGAAAGAGCAGTAAGCATCTATGCCTTGTTAGTGAATATTAATGCCTATCACCAACCCGCAGTAGAAATGGGTAAAAAAAGTGCCGGTGAAATCATAGCTCTGAAGAACAAGGTGGTTGCTTTTCTTCAAAAAAATAAAGAACAAGAATACACTATCGAGGAACTTACCAATATCCTTAAGGAAGAATCCGGTGAAGATCTTTTTAAAATCTTGCAACATGTAGTTAATAATCCTGACCATGGGATTATTAGGCGACGAAATAAGGATATTGGGAAAGATGATCTTTTTCAGTGTTTATATAGTGCCAAGTTCTTCAGAGCTACTTAAAGAATTTTAGGTACTATAATTGCTTTGATGTCCTTGGCTTTCTGGACTAAGTTTACGGGCAGCTAATAAGGCAGCACCATATAAGGCTGTCTTGGCATTAAGAATCACATAAACAGGGATTTGTTCCATAAATTTCGCGAAGCGTCCTTTAGCTCTGAAGGATTCCAGGAAGGTAGCACTCTGAAGGGCCGGTAAGATTTGGGGAGGAATTCCTCCTCCGAGGTAGACCCCTCCAAGGGGCAGGGTTTTAAGGGCGAGATTTCCGGCTTCAGCTCCTAAGACCCGCACGAATATATCAAGGGCTCGGCGACAGAGAGGGCAGCTATTCTTTAGAGCTTTATTGCTAATATCTTCAGGTTTTAAATCCGGAGGAGTTTGGTGAGGAAGAGAATTAGCTTTTTCCGCCGGGTGAATAGTGTCTTCTAGTAAGAAATCATAGATATTTTTTAAACCCGGACCGGAAAGGAGGCGTTCATAACTGACGTGTCCGTAATTCTTATGGAGAAAACGCCAGAGCCGTACTTCTTTTTCTGTTTGGGGTGCGAAATCACAATGAGCACCTTCGGAAGGATGGACTTGACCTGCTAGGATCATAGATTCTCCTAAGCCGGTTCCAGGGGCGATTACAGCTTTATTTAGTAAAGAGTTCATCGATTTGGCGTGGTCTATTTGGCTGTGAAGCTCCGGAGTAAGGCATAGGAAATCTTTTGCGGCCAGAAGGGATATTCCATGGGCGACAGCTGCCAGGTCGTTACATAACTCTACCTTAGGAACAGTAGGAAGAACTTTTTTAATGTTTTCCAGCTTCACAGTCCAGTTAAGATTAACGAGCTTACAAGTTCCTTCTTGGATTGGACCTGCCAGACTGAAACAGGCTGATTTAATAGGAAGTATTTCTTGGGAATTAAATGTTTCAGTAAGAAATAACTGCAGGAGTTCTTCTAAAGATGAAAAATCTTTACTAGAATATTTTTTTTCCAGAATAATTCCCCATTTGTCTTCCTGAACTTCCAGGAAAGCAAAAAGCGACTTGGTTCCTCCGATATCTGCAGCCAGAATCATCTAAATTACACTTCCAATCTTAAGTTTTTAAAATTCAAGTTTTTATTATTTTGAAGTTACGACCTTTCCTAATTCTAAGTGTACTATAAAACTATTAGTAAGTAATCCAGGAATGATTATTAAAATGAATATATATGATGTGATGTCTATTATAAGATAATTATTATCCGAAGGAGATGGATAATTTGCAGCTGGTTAAAGATAAGTTTAAATTATGGACAGAAAATGACTATTTTGACCCGGAAACAAGGAAGGAACTGCTAGAAATCGAAGATCAAAAGGAAATAGAAGATCGCTTCTATACCGATTTGGAGTTCGGAACAGGCGGGATGAGGGGTATTCTTGGTGCGGGAACCAATAGGATGAATAAATATATTATTCGCAAGCTAACTCAAGGATTAGCGGAGATTATCGCAGAACATGGAGAGGGAGCATGTCTTAGAGGCGTTGTAATCGCTTATGATTCCCGCCTTTATTCTGCGGAGTTTGCCTTAGAAACTGCCTTGGTCTTAGCTAATAATGGGATAAGAGCTTATCTTTTTGAAAGTTTAAGACCAACTCCGGAGCTTTCTTTTGCGGTCAGATTCCTAAAAACCATAGCGGGAGTAAATATCACGGCCAGCCATAATCCCAAGGACTATAACGGCTATAAAGTATATTGGGAAGATGGAGGCCAACTCCCTCCCCGTCAGGCTCAAAAGATCATCAATAAAATTAATGAACAAAAGAGCTGGGTAGTGGAAACCAGTGCTGAGGAACTAGCCAGGAAACAGGGCCTTTTGCTCACTGTAGGAGAAGAGATAGATCAGGCCTATTGTGAAGAAATTAAGCAACAGCTTCTCTTCCCGGAATTAACTCGAAGCAATGGTCAAGAATTAAAAATAGTTTACACCCCACTTCATGGAACAGGGGGAAGGCCGGTTCACAGGGTACTTCAGGAGGTAGGTTTTACCTCACTCTATCTTGTACCGGAACAGGAAAAACCGGATCCGGAGTTTACCACCGTTGAATCTCCTAATCCTGAAGATCCTTCTGCTTTTGAATTAGCACTTCAACTTGCTCAGAAACAACAGGCCGATATCGTTCTGGCTACTGACCCTGATGCTGATCGCCTTGGTTTATATGCTCAAGATCAAAACGGTAAATACAGACGTTTTACCGGGAACCAAATCGGAGTGTTATTGCTATATTACTTATTATCTCAGAAAAAGAAATTAGGTAGGCTGGCCGTTAATGCTGTAATCGTTAAGACTGTGGCTAGTACTGATCTCGGGGATGCGGTAGCCGCCAGCTTTGGGGTGAAGATCGTCAATGTTCTGGTAGGTTTTAAATACATTGGAGAACAAATCAAGGATATGAAAGACAAGGGGTGGGGGAGCTATATTTTCGGCTTTGAGGAGAGCCATGGCTATTTGGCCGGGACCTATGCTCGGGACAAAGATGCCGTACAAGCGGCGGCTCTCTTAGCGGAGGCGGCTTTATATTATCTGAAGAGAGAAAAGAAGACTTTGCCGGAAGTCCTGGAAGAAATTTTTAAGTCCTATGGGTATTATCTTGATGAGCAGGTGGCGATTTCTCTTTGTGGTAAAGAGGGAAGAGAATGTATTATTGGGGTTATGGATCAGCTTAGAAAGGAAATAAGAAGTAATATAGCCGGACTAGCTATTAAAAGCATAGAAGACTTTCAAATCGGTAAGAGATGGTATCTTAAAGAGAATAAAGAAGAATCCCTTAATCTGCCTCGGGAGAATGCTATTCGATTTTCCTTGGAAGGAGGCGGATTTATCATGGCTCGGCCTTCGGGCACTGAGCCAAAGATCAGATTCTACTTTTGTATCAGAGGAGATTCTTCTCAGGAATTGGGAGCAACCATGAAAAAGGCTAAGGAGGATTTTTTCTCCAGTATTAAGCATTTGCTCCAAACCTAATACTAAGGAATTAAATTTTAATATTTGTGGAGGTTATCTATTGAAAAGTTTATCTGGTAAAAATAGAAAAAACGCTCTAGCATTTTTTCTCGTTATTATTAGTCTTGTATTATTTTTCCCTAATACGTCGAATGCGGATGTAGGACCAAAACCTACCCTGAAGATCATAGTGGAAAATGCCCCGCAGGGTGAGTACTATCTCGATCTGTTAATCGATTATGATAGTGACCGGCTTTTTACGAATATTGAGCTGGAAGAGATTACTTCTCCACAAATGTATGAAACCTTAAAGAATTACAATGTTAAAGGTTGGCGTCCTGCTCTTGTTACCGGTACCAGAGTTCCTCTTCATGGTAGTTTGGTCGGTGAGCAAGCGGGAGATAAGATGGTCCATGAATTCAGTTATGTAGGGGTGCCGGACAGGTTTAAGACCATAATCGTTACCGTAGATCAAGAGATAATTGTTTCCGAGAATAGTGTGGATCGCAAAGCATTTAATAGTACGGTTTATTTTGACTGTCGTGCTAAAGAAATAGCGGAAAGTCCCCTTATCCAAGCCTACCTTAAGCAATTTCTGTCTACCTGCACAGCCACTTTAATAATTGAAGGATTGATCTTGCTATTATTCGGCTTTAATCTTAAGAATAATTGGAAGCCGTTTTTAGCCGTTAATATCCTAACTCAAGTCTTGCTAACGTTCGTTATTTTTAGAATGATGTATTCATCCGGCTCGTTTTCCGCCCTATTGCTTTATATTCCCTTTGAAGTAGTAATCTTGACGATGGAAACACTATTATTTACTAAATACTTGACCCAGCATTCCAAGTTAAGGCGAGCAACATTTGCAATAACAGCTAATCTTATCAGTTTTGCCCTGGGTTTTTTAGTAATGCTTTTTTATCCTATCCTTTGACCTTAAGGGTCATTAAATCTTGGTTTATGTCAATATTTCTATAACCTTCACCTATTAATTCTGGAAAAATTGACCTAGGTCAAGGTTATAGATTAATATTCATTTTATAATGTGATTACCAAAAACAAATATCAAAGGAGGAATCTACCATGTTGCTCAAAACTTATCAGCTCGAAACCTTAACTTGCCCGGGTTGTGTTATGAAAATTGAAGGAGCAGTTAAAAAGATCAAAGGAGTAACCGATGTCCAAGTACTGTTTAATGCCAGCAAAGTAAAAGTAACTTTCGACGAGAGCATCGAAAACAGTAACGAAATTGGAGAAACTATCAGCAAATTAGGATTTGAAGTATTAGGAGAGAAATAGCTTAATGCTGGGAACTGTAGAAAGATAAGAAGCAAGAAAAGATAGAAGGATAAGAAGTAAGAAGCAGTAGAGGATAAGGAGTACGAAAAGGAAGGGGGGCTGGATATGTTAAGGATTAGTAAATCACAGAGGGTTTGGATAACTGGACTATTGATTGTCGCTTCTTTTGTGCTCAAAAAAGTAATATTAGCTCCTGGCATATCTGATATCCTTA
The DNA here is from genome assembly GCA_937892995.1 of uncultured Peptococcaceae bacterium. Classification (GTDB taxonomy): domain Bacteria; phylum Bacillota; class Desulfitobacteriia; order Desulfitobacteriales; family Syntrophobotulaceae; genus CALBJS01. The sequence continues at coordinate 5,055 of CALBJS010000033.1, forward strand.
TGATTGCTGCAGCTTTTGTTGCAGGTTACCCAATAGCTTTAAATGCTATCAGAGCATTAAGGTATAAAATAGTCGGAATCGATGCCTTAGTAACCTTAGCGGTTATAGGAGCACTCTTAATCGGAGAATATTGGGAGGCTGCGGCAGTCACCTTCCTATTTATGTTCGGTAACTACCTAGAATCAAAAACTCTGGAGAAAACAAGGTCGGCAATCAAAGCTCTCTTAGAATTAGCACCGGATATTGCAAGAGTCGAGAGAAATGGGGAAGAAATACAATTAACCCCCGATGAAGTTATCCAAGGGGATATCGTAATTGTTAAACCGGGGGAAAAGATACCGGTCGATGGAACCGTAAGAGAAGGAAATGCTTATGTAAATCAAGCAGCGATAACTGGAGAATCTATGCCTCTTAATAAAGAAAAGGGAGATGGAGTCTTTTCAGGAACAGTTCTGGAATCAGGTTACTTGAAAATTCAAGCGGATAAAGTAGGAGAAGACACTACCTTTTCCAGAATCCTGCAAATGGTGGAAGAAGCCCAGGATAAGAAAGCAAAAACTCAAAAGTTTTTGGAAGTATTTTCGAGATATTACACTCCAGCTATCATAGCCTTGGCAGCTGCTGTTCTCATAATAACTAGAGATGTCAGGTTGTCTCTGACCTTATTGGTCATCGCCTGCCCGGGGGCTCTGGTCATTTCCACGCCTGTCTCCATCGTTGCGGGAATAGGAAATGGTGCCCGACATGGCGTCTTGATTAAAGGCGGCGAAATCATTGAAAAGCTGGGAACGGCTAAAGTAGTAGCCTTTGATAAGACCGGTACTTTGACGGAAGGTAGACCGGCGGTAACGAATGTTAAAGCTTTAGAAATAAGCGAAGATGAACTTTTAAGGCTAACAGCTCGGGCAGAAATGTATTCTGAGCATCCTTTAGCCAGAGCAATACTCCTAGAGGCTAATTCAAGGCTAGGGGAAAGCTTCACGGCACCTGAAGAAGCGGAAATAATCACCGGTCAAGGCTTGAAAGCAAAGCTAGAGGATAAGACAATCTTAGTAGGTAATCGTAAACTCATGAGGGAAAATGGGATTCCACTCTCAAAAGATATAGAAGAATATTTAAAAAGTGAAGAGTCTGAAGGTCAGACGGCAGTCATCGTGAGCGATTTAGAGAAAGTGCTGGGAATCATTTCCATCGCTGATATCATAAGAAAAGATGCCGAAAAATTAGTAAAAAGTCTCAAAGCACTGGGCGTTAAAAAGGTCATTATGTTGACCGGAGATAATAAACGGGCCGCTGCGGCCATTGCCAAAAAGGTCGGATTAGACGATTATTATGCCGAGTTATTACCGGAGGACAAGGTTGCTATTCTTAAGGAAGTTCAAAATAGATATGGAACAGCCGTCATGGTTGGAGACGGAGTCAATGATGCTCCTGCCCTTGCTTCCGCCGATTTAGGGATTGCCGTAGGTGGAGCGGGAACAGATGTTGCGATGGAAACAGCAGACGTGGTCTTAATGTCTAATGAAATAAAGAAGCTTTCTTATGCTATGGGCTTAAGTCGGGCCACAGTAATCAACATGAAACAAAATATATATTTTGCTATAATCGTAGTAGGACTGCTCTTAGCAGGGGTGATGGCCAAGTTTGTTTTCCTTTCCTCAGGAATGCTTATCCACGAACTTAGCGTGCTAGCCGTGATAGTAAATGCGGTTCGCTTGCTAGGGTATAAGGAGAAAAATGCGGAAACCTAATTTGTGAAAAAGGTGATTCAAATGGAATGTTGTACCTGTTCTCAAGAAAAAAACCTGTCAGGAAAAACCTGTATTGCTAAAGTTCCGATATTTAGCAGCCTTACAACTGAAGAGATGCTGGAAATAGCCCTGATAACAACTCATCGGGAATATAGAAAAGGTGAAACAATTTATTTAGCCGGCGAAAAGGGAGAGCGACTCTTTGTAATACATCAGGGAAAGGTCAAGATTTCCAAACTGTCGGAGGCTGGTAAAGAACAAGTTCTAAGGGTTTTAGGGTCGGGGGATTTTATGGGAGAGCTTTCCCTGTTTATCCGTTCCCCTTTAGATAGTAACGCAGAAGCTTTAGAGCCCACGACAGTATGTATCATTGATGGCCAGAAATTAAACCGGATTATCAGTAAACGCCCGGGAATCGCGGTAAAGATTATTGGGGAATTGAGCAAAAGACTTCAAAATACCGAACATCTTCTTGAATCCTTGAGCCTTCGAGATGTGGAAGAGAGAGTTGCTAATACCTTATTAAAAATGGCAAACAATAATCCGGAAATTGTCTTATCAATGAGCAAAAAAGACCTGGCCTCCCACATTGGGATGAGCCAAGAGACCTTGAGTAGGAAACTTTCGCTCTTCCAAGACATGGGTTGGATTAAACTGATTGGACAAAGAAAAATTCTTATCTTGGATGTAGAAAGCCTTAGAGGAGTCGTAAATACTTGAAAGCGTAGTCCTCTTTTTTTTCTTAATTGCTGTTTAATGTGATAGATGTTCCAATCCTTCGGTCAGAATCCTATAGACATGGTCATCATCTAAAGAATAAAGACTTGTTTTACCGTCTTTCCTAACCCTCACAAGTTTATTTTGACGAAGAATTCTCAATTGGTGGGAGACCGCTGATTGGCTCATGCTCAAGAGTTCAGCAAGTTCATTGACATAAAGCTCGTTATCCAAAAGAGCAAAAAGTATTCTTATCCTGGAAAAATCCCCAAATACCTTATAAAAATCTGCTAGTTCTAAGGATAGTTTTTCACCTGGCAGATGGCTTTGAGCCTTGATACTACCAGGCGGATGAAAGACAGACACAGGTGCTCCCCCCTAATAGTAGTAAATTACGAAGTAGAATAAGAAAATTAGGTTACTTTGGTAAAAGACTACTGGTATAGCTAGTATTATACATATGTACATATGTACATATGTATAATACTAGCTATCTCCTATCTTAGTCAATACTCCTTTAGAATCTTTTTATTCTGCTATAAGCCTGATAAAAATTCTCTGGGGCGTGTTAAGAGAATACTTGCAATAAATAACAGCCCTATAAATCCTAAAAGTGGGTATATTGTCGTAATTAATCTAGCGAAGCCAAGTTGGGCAGCCATAATTGCCCCTAAGGATGCTATCCCCGCCCAGAAAACTTTTTGAATATTTGTGTGGGCTAACCTTGCTACAACCCCATACAAGATGCTTACGGCAGTGGTGTAGATTTCCAACAGAAGAATAAAACCATAGGCTAAAGCGAGTTGGGAATTGAGGCCCTTAGCGAGGAAAATCATGGGGACTTGAAAAGGAAGAATGGCCGGAACGCTACTCATTATGGCTATATTGATAGCTAAAATACCGGCCCCAAGTCCCATGCCCCCGAGAACCCCTCCCCAAAGCAAACACCTTCTATTTTGGGCTTCTACACCTAAAGACGATAAAACGGCAACAGCCAGCAGAATATTATAGGAGACGTAAAGTAGACCGGCAAATGTCCAATTCTTAGTTATAGGAGATTCCAGGGATTCGAGGATGACAATTTTTTGGATGGTAAGAGGATCGTGGAGGACTGAAAATATTGTAACCCCTAAGACTCCTATTAAGAGGAAAGGTACAACAAAGGCTATGGCCCTAATGACATTATTAACTCCTGAGATTACAGTTAGAAAAGCAAGGATGATGACAACAAGGCTACCATGGAGGGAAGACAGGCCCAGTTGTTCCTCGGTTACAGCCCCGGAACCGGCAGCCATGACAATTAAAACTCCCAGGAAACTTAGGGTAATGAACCAGTCCATAAGCCTGCCCAGTCTCCGACCAAGAGTATACCTAACTAACTCTTGATGAGAATCTGCTTTTAACTCCCGAGAGATTCTCATAATTTCAAGACCAAAATAGCAAAATAAAATAGTAGCTAGGGCGATTCCAATAAAGCTTTTTCGGCCGAAAAGAGTAAAGAATTGAAGAACCTCTTGGCCGGTGGCAAATCCGGCACCTACTATTGTCCCGATAAAGGCCCCTGCGATAGGCAGAGTTGTTAATTGTCTTGCTTTTCCCATTTACTTCACCTTGCTTTCTATCCAAAAGGTTACTCAATTTTTAAAACTTATAGAGTCATAGATTAGTAGAAGAATTTATCTACTTATGATAAGTATGTGAAATATAGCTGGAAATGAACTTCCGTCTATGCAGAATTTGTAATTATAGTGTAGAATGAGAACAAATAGAAAGTCAGGAAACTTAGAAGCCACTTTTGCGGAGGTAAAAGATGTCACCAGAAAGAAAAAGATTATATGCTATTATCATCATCACCCTCTTCAGTTTTATTATTATTGTGGGGATCGGTAATTTTCGAGCCAAACAATTGGCGGTGGGCCTGGCAGGGGAGAGGGTTACGAATGCGGTAGCTAATGCTGCTAAAGGTTTGGATGGCGGAAAAGTTCAAGAAATAGTCAATA
>CALBJS010000034.1 GCA_937892995.1 uncultured Peptococcaceae bacterium
GAAAGTCAAGAAAAGCTTTACTTATGCCTTAAGTGCATTAATGTGCATGGCATTGGTAGTCGGTTGCAGCCCGAAAGCACCGCAGGAAGCCAAAGAAGGGGATACAATTAAAATCGGGGGCAACTTCGAAATCACCGGTCAAGTCGCCGAATTTGGAAAAAAAGGTGAAAATGGTGTTAAATTGGCTATCAAGGAGATTAATGAACAAGGCGGCGTATTAGGAAAGCAAATCGAGTACATTGCTGCCGACAATAAGTCTGAACCCGGCGAAGCTACTACAGCAACAGCTAAACTTATTGACCAGGATAAAGTAGTAGGTATTCTTGGACCTATGGTCACAGGAAACGTTATGGCGGTTATTCCGATTGCTACCGAGAATAAAATACCTTTGGTTACTCCTTCCGGAACAAATGCTAATCTTACTGTAACAAAAGAAGGCAAATTAAATGAATGGGTATTCCGGGCTTGTTTTATTGACCCATTTCAAGGTGAAGTTGCTGCTAACTTTGCTCTAGATGAGATTAAAGCATCCAGAGCCGCTTTAGTTATTGATCAGAAAGGTGACTATGCTAAAGGTTTAGCCAAAAGCTTTAAGGAAACCTTTGAAAAAGCAGGTAAGGAAGTTGTTGCCTCCGAGCAATATGTAGCTACCCAAGACACAGATTTTCGTGCTATTCTAACTAATATAAAGCAGAAAAATCCGGATGTTATCTTTATTCCTGGTTATTATACTGAAGTTGGGATGATTGTTAAACAGGCTCGCGAGTTAAAGATCGAGGCAACCTTTATTGGCGGTGATGGCTGGGGAACCGGTCCAATCGTTGATGTTGCCGGTAAAGAAGCAATGAATAACACTTATTATGTGGACCATGTTGCCGCAGATGACCCTGCCTTACAAGAATTCGCAGCTAATTATAAGCAAGAATATAATCAAGATGCCGATAGCTTTAGCGTTCTTGGTTATGACTGTGCTAAAATTTTAATAGCCGGTATCGAGAAGGCTGGAAGTACAGATCCTGAGAAAATTAGACAAGCACTGGAAACCTTAACAGGGCTGCAGGGTGTTAGCGGTGAAATCAATATAGATCCTGCTACCCATAACCCTAAGAAGAGTGCTTCCATTCTCAAATTCGTGGATGGAGAAAAATTATTTGCAACCAGAGTGGATCCCAAATAAGGAGTTAGTAAGCAAAACGGCAAATCAAATAACGTTTTACTGCTATCCCATATATAAAGATAAAAAGGGGGGAGACCTCCCCCTTTTTTAATTCTAAATACAAGGTGAATAGGAGTGGAAATATGGGAAGCGTCACAGATTTCGTGATCCAACAGTTAATTAACGGAATATCGCTTGGTAGTATCTATGCACTTATCGCCTTGGGCTATACCATGGTCTACGGAATTATTCAGTTAATTAATTTTGCCCATGGTGATATTATGATGGTGGGGGCTTATACCGGCTGGTTTTGCACAACTGTGTTAAAATTAGCTTTTTTGCCGTCCCTGATGATTGCGATGGTTCTTTCGGCAACCTTGGGGATGATTATTGAAAGAATTGCTTATAAGCCTCTGCGAAAAGCCTCAAGGCTGGCAGCCTTAATAACAGCTATTGGCATGTCCTTCTTTTTGGAGTATGGAGGAATTCTTGTTCTGACACCACAGACCCGTACTTTTCCAGCAGTATTTCCTCAGACTGTGTATAATCCAATTGGGGAGATTACCTTTAAATACGGTGATATCGTCATTATTCTTACGACCGTAATCTTAATGTCTCTTTTGCAATTTACCGTTAAATATACCAGAGTAGGCAAAGCGATGCGTGCAGTTTCTTTTGATAAAGAGGCTGCCTCTCTGATGGGGATTAATGTTAATAACACGATTTCGGTGACATTTGCCATAGGTTCATCTCTGGCAGCGGCAGCCGGTGTCTTGATTGGTGTCTATTTTAATACGATTAATCCTTTAATGGGAATTATGCCCGGTCTTAAAGCCTTTGTCGCGGCCGTTCTCGGTGGAATAGGGATTATCCCCGGAGCTATGCTCGGTGGGCTGGCCATGGGTCTTATAGAATCATTTGTCAGTGGTATCGGCTTTTCGACTTGGCGTGATGCTGCCGCTTTTTTCATTTTAATTATAGTTCTGATAGTTAAACCAACCGGTTTATTAGGCAAAAATATCCGGGAGAAAGTGTAGGTGAGCAATATGAAAATGAGTAAGTTGGAAATATTTAATCGGAAAAATGTCATAATGCTCTTCCTGCTTCTGCTCGTTTATGGCATAGTCCAGCTTCTTTTCCAAAATCAGATTTTGAATAAATTTTATATGATGACCTTTATCTTAGTTTGTATTTATATAATCCTGGCGGTTAGCCAGAATTTGATCACAGGTTTTACCGGGCAGTTGGCTATCGGTCATGCCGGTTTCATGGCGATTGGGGCTTACATGTCTGCTTTGGTTACAGTGAAGTTGGATGGTTCCCTAATAGCGGGGTTAATATTCGGATCTATCGTAGCTGCTTTTGCCGGAATACTTATCGGTATTCCTACGTTACGTTTAAAAGGAGACTATCTAGCCATTGCGACCCTTGGTTTAGGTGAAATAGTGCGAATTATTTTTCTTAACACAGATTATTTAGGTGGAGCAACCGGCTTTCAAGTTCCGAAGGTCATCAATTGGACTTGGGCTTTTTGGCTCATGGTTATTAGTGTAGTTGTTATTAAGAACTTTATTAATTCTTCTCATGGCCGGGCTTGTATTGCAGTCAGGGAAAATGAGATCGCGGCTGAAGCTATGGGTATAAATACTACTAAATATAAAGTTATGGCTTTTGCCATAGGGGCTTTATTTGCCGGTTTGGCCGGGGCGATCTATGCAAATTACATGTATGTTATCTTACCGGGAACTTTTAGTTTTCTGAAATCTTTTGAAATTTTGGTTATGGTCGTTCTCGGTGGGCTTGGCAGTATTACGGGTTGTATCATTGGGGCTGGCCTTATGACTCTTGTCTCTGCTTTCTTAGCTAATTATCCAGAGATGCGGATGGTTATTATCGCAGTACTTCTTATTCTTCTCATGATCTACAGACCCAATGGCCTGCTGGGCAATAAAGAATTCAAATTTGATTTTCTAAATCCAAAAAAGAAAGGTGAAGAGAATGGTACTGCTTAAAGTTGAACAACTCTCCAAATCATTCAGCGGACTTAAGGCAGTCTCGCACCTTGATCTGGAAATATTAGATGGGGAGCTTGTAGGTCTTATTGGTCCTAATGGGGCGGGAAAGACTACAGTGTTTAATTTACTTACCGGGGTTTATGCTCCTACCGAGGGTTTAATTTCTTTTCAGGGTAAGAAATTAAATGGTCTTCCGCCTTATAAAGTGTCGCATTTAGGTATCGCAAGGACATTTCAAAATATTCGTCTTTTTGATGATTTAAGTGTTCTAGATAATGTTAAGATTGCTTACCATCAACACGTATCCTATAATACTTTGACGGGAATATTGCGTTTACCGAGATTCTTCAAAGGTGAAGAAGAGATGGTACAGAAGGCCATGGGATTATTAAAGATTTTTGACTTAGACCAAAATGCCCAGGAATTAGCCAAGAATTTACCCTATGGGCAACAAAGACGTTTAGAAATAGCACGTGCTTTAGCCACCAAGCCTTCCCTTCTCTTGCTTGATGAACCTGCAGCCGGGATGAATCCCCAGGAAACTCAAAATCTCATGGAGCTTATCCGCTGGATAAGGCAAGAGTTTAAGC
>CALBJS010000035.1 GCA_937892995.1 uncultured Peptococcaceae bacterium
CACAGGCACACCGGCTTCTTTCAAAGCTCTAAAGGTTCCACCGGTAGAAATCAGTTCAAAGCCTTGGTTCACTAGACCCTTGGCGAAGTCAATGACCCCAGTTTTATCCGAGACACTGATAACAGCTTTTTTACCCATTATTACCTACCTCCACTAATAAATTAACCTCTATTTATGAGTGCCTATTAATTTTCACTTTTCGTCCTTGGCATTTTACCTTATCTAAAGCAAGCAGTCTTATAGCTTCGGGATAGATCTCGTGTTCCACTTTAAGAATTCTTTCGGAGAGAGTGTCTACATCATCCTCTTCAAAGACCGGGACAGCCTCTTGCAGAATTATAGGGCCGCTATCCATTCCTTCATCGACGAAATGTACCGTACAACCGCTAACTTTCACCCCATATTCTAAAGCTTGCCTTTGGGCATTTAAGCCTGGAAATGCCGGAAGAAGTGACGGGTGAATATTTACTATAGGACATTCGGCTTTGCGAATGAAGTTCTTACTTAAGACCCGCATATAACCGGCTAAGATCAATAGTTCCACGCCTAGCTCCTCCAGCCAGTTCGCAATATCGTTTTCCTGGGATTCTTTATCAAGATAGTTTTCCTTAGGAAAAGCCCTAGTTGGTATTCCAGCCTTCTCGGCTCTAACTAGAGCTTGAGCATTTATCTTATCTGAACCTACTCCCATAAATTCAACCGGCAAAGAATCCCCTTGCCATTCATCGATTAAAGCTTGGAGATTACTCCCTCGCCCTGAAGCAAGTACGGCTACTTTCATACATACTTCACTCCTTGTCCGGGAATAACTCTGCCCACTCTTATAGAATTTTCATTATTTTCTTTAAGTATTTCCACAGTTTTTTCTTCATCTTCTGGATGAATAATCAAGATAAATCCTATTCCCATATTAAAAGTCCTGTACATTTCTGCTTCTTCTACCTTACCAGCTTCCTGTAAAAAACTAAAAATAAAAGGAGTTTTCCAACTAGAAGTGCTAATCTCGACACCCATTTTCTCCGGCAATACTCGCGGAATATTCTCGGTCAACCCCCCACCTGTAATATGCACCATCCCAGGGACGTTGATCTTTTCCAGAACCTTTAATACCTGTTGGACATAAATTCTAGTGGGATTAAGTAAAGTCTGACCTAAGGATTTACCAGTCTCCGGAATTATTTCCTCTAAAGAATAATCATCAATAATTTTCCTAACTAAAGAAAATCCATTACTATGCAATCCACTTGACTCCAAGCCTAGAAGGATATCCCCTTCCCGGATTCCGGAACCATTAATCATTTTATCCCGATTCACTATTCCCACAGCAAAGCCTGCGATATCATATTCCTCTTCCTTATAAAAGCCTGGCATCTCAGCAGTTTCTCCCCCGATAAGGGCACAGCCCGCCTGTCGGCAACCTTCCGCCACACCTTTGACGATCGAAGCAACTTTATCCGGTATAAGTTTTCCAACAGCTAAATAATCTAAAAAATACAATGGTTCTGCCCCTTGTACCAGAACATCATTTACACACATGGCTACAGCATCTTGACCGATCGTATCGTGTTTGTCTTGCTGAAAAGCCAATCGTAATTTAGTCCCGACCCCATCAGTACCGGATACAAGTATTGGCTCAGGATATTTTTGGAGATCAATACTGAATAATCCTCCAAATCCCCCAAGCCCGCTAAGAACTCCGGGCCTCCAAGTACTTGCGACCAGGGGCTTAATCTTCTCTACAGCTTCGTTTCCAGCTTCAATATCGACTCCTGCCTCTTTATAAGTATATCCCATATCTATACCTCCCTTAAGGCCACGGATAACCTAATGATTCCATGATCTTCAATCTACTACTTCCTTGTTAACCGAAATGCGTAATTTACTCCCCTAATCTTCCTGATTATCTTTTAAAAAATTCTTGCCGGTTGCAATCGGATAATTTCCATTAAAACAAGCTAAGCAAACGGAACTATCGCCTAGGGCCCTTCTAAGCCCCTGCTCCGATAAATAATAAAGGGTATCTGCCCCAACGAACTTGCGAATCTCTTCAATACTCATAATATTAGCTACAAGTTTCTCCCGTTCGGCCGTATCTATTCCATAATAACAGCAATACCGGACTGGGGGAGAACTTATCAAAAAATGAACCTCTTTCGCCCCACAACCTCGAACCATCTCAATTAATTTGGAGCTGGTCGTTCCCCTAACTATGGAATCATCAATCATCACAACCTTACGCCCACGAATTACCCTCGAATTCGCATTAAGCTTAATCCTCACCGCAACTTCGCGCATTTCCTGGGTCGGTTGAATGAATGTTCGGCCAACATATCTATTTTTGAGCAATCCTTCCTCGAAGGGTAATCCTAGAGCTTGGGCATAGCCTATGGCTGCCGGAGTACCGGAGTCAGGCACGGCTAAAACGACATCGGCATCAATCGGACACTCTTTCGCTAACTCCACACCCATCTGCTTCCGACTTTCCCAGACATTCAGATTATCAAGAGTGCTATCGGGACGAGCAAAGTAGATATATTCAAAAGAGCAGAAGGCTGTTTCTTCTTCGGACAACCCTTGGCGGGAATGAATGCCTTGTTCATCGATGGTCACGACCTCACCTGGTTCCACATCCCGCACAAATTTTGCTCCTATAGTGTCAAGGGCACTGCTCTCCGATGAAAAACAAAACCTCTCTTCTAAACGACCGATACAGAGGGGTCTAATTCCCAAAGGATCTCTAACTCCTATAATTTTATCCTCTGCCATAACCAAAAGGGAGTAGGCACCCTTGAGATCAATCATGGTTTTAATAATCGCATCCTCTAGGCTGTAACGTCTGTGACGAGCAATCATGTGCAGAATCACTTCACTATCGCTAGTAGTCTGGGAAATCGTACCCTGACTAGAGAGTTCTTTCCTTATTTCTGCCGCATTGGTAAGATTTCCATTTTGACCAAGGGCAATCATTCCCTCCTGAAAATAAGCAACTAACGGCTGTGTGTTCGTAAGTAGATTATCGCTTGCCTTCGAATAACGCACATGCCCTATCGCCATTTTCCCTCGTAACCTCTCTAAGATATCATGGGAAAATACTTCAGAAACCAAGCCCATTCCTTTGTAATGATCGATCTTGTGTCCATTGGAAACAGCAATTCCCGCACCTTCTTGACCTCTGTGTTGAAGGGCATAAAGGCCGTGGTAAACCATGGAGACCACATCT
>CALBJS010000036.1 GCA_937892995.1 uncultured Peptococcaceae bacterium
GCGGTACTCAAGAGTTTAAAAACTATGTCCTTTCGGATGATGGCTATGTAGGTAGTGATAGCAAGCCTGCTAATGAAAATTCAGATTTCAAGATTAAAAGCAGAAGAATTGCTAGAGAAATTAATGTGACGCTACCAAGCGGGAAAAAGGCTAAGAAAGTTGTGTATGAAAAACAGGTAGTGTTCTGGGGGAGAAAATATGCCTTAAAGGCAAAAGCAGATCGAGAAGTAGTCTTAAAAAAAGCTCATGATCACATTAGAAATAATTGCTAACTAGCTGGTTCCGTAACTTTAAATAATCTCTTGATTTAGAGAAAATTTAGTGTTAAGCTGAAATCTAAAATTATCAAATATCTGTATTAGCACAGTTTTAAAAGAGAGGAGACTTAAATTTGAAGGAGCGAAAAGGCATCATTATTGCAGGAGGATTAGTTGGCATTCTTGCCGGTTTGCTGGTATTTTTCGGCAATCCTCCGAATATGGGATTCTGTATAGCTTGTTTCCTACGCGACATTGCTGGTTCTTTGGGCCTCCATCGAACAGATGTGGTCCAATATATTCGACCGGAAATTATTGGTTTGGTTTTAGGGGCATTTTTGATAGCCCTGGGGAAAAAGGAATTTTCCGTCAAAGGTGGTTCCTCACCCTTTGCCCGTTTTATTCTTGGCTTTATTGTGATGATTGGGGCTTTGGTTTTTTTAGGCTGTCCGTTAAGAATGGTTTTACGTCTGGCAGGAGGAGATCTTAACGCTCTTTTAGGCTTAGCAGGATTCACCGCCGGCATTTTCAGCGGAATTTATTTCTTAAACAGAGGTTTCAGCTTAAGACGCACTTATAAGCTCGGAAAATTAGAAGGATTTCTTTTCCCGGCAGTTAACATAGGCTTGCTTATCTTCCTGCTCACTACTCCGGCATTTCTTTTTTTTAGTATTAAAGGCCCCGGTTCTCTCCATGCCCCTCTGGCTATCGCTTTGTCGGCCGGACTTCTAGTCGGTGCTTTGGCCCAAAGAACCCGGTTATGTATGGTAGGAGGAATCAGAGATCTTATCCTGTTTAAAGATACTTATCTGATAACGGGATTTTTAGCAGTTTTTATTTTCGCAGCTTTGACTAATCTTTTTTGCGGCAATTTTAACTTAGGTTTTATAGACCAACCCATAGCCCATAATGACGGCCTATGGAACTTTCTTGGCATGACCTTAGTCGGATTTGGCTCTATTCTCTTAGGAGGCTGTCCCTTACGCCAACTGATTCTTTCCGCCGAAGGCAATATTGATTCTGTAATCACCGTAATCGGGATGCTCGTCGGAGCAGCTTTTGCTCATAACTTTGGCTTAGCCGCAAGTGCCGCCGGGCCTACTTTCAATGGTAAAATAGCCGTGCTGATAAGCTTTGTTGTTGCTTTGCTTATTGCTGTAATGAATATCGAAAGGGAAACTACTGATGCTTAGTTACTTATCTGCTTCGCCATGAAACATTTTTACCGGGGCTTATTTTAAATTATCTTCATATCATTTAAAATGATATGAAGATAGATGATAAGAAAATATGTTCATTAATTTTATGAGAGAAGTATGATTTTATAGAGAGGAGTATTTACTTATGAACAAAATAGATGCTCGCGGCTTATCATGTCCTGAACCAGTCATCTTAACTAAGAAGGCCTTAGCAGTTAGCCCCGAAGGTCTTGAAATCCTTGTAGATAACGAAACTTCAAAAATTAACGTCGCCCGCTTTCTAAAAATCGCAGGTTATAATGTTAAGATCGAATCCCGACCTAATGGCGAATACTCACTGTCTACTGTGGAAAAATAAAATAAGGTCCTTTGGGGTGGTCAGATAAGGATATATAATTCCTAAAAAAATCCGGCATAGTCGTTGATTAGCGGCTATGCTGTTTTTTCATGTTTCTGTTTTCTTGGAATTTCTACTGCACCAATACAGTTATAAAAAATCTAAATTCGCTGTTCTCTGCGGCCATTTACCTTTTCTGCCTTGAACACAATAATCTTTTCAACAAAGGCTCTAATTATTTCCGCATCTAGTTCTGCTATTTCCGTATACTTTTTTACGAGTGATAAGATCCCGCTAGTATTGAGTGTTCTTTCTTTTCTTAAGTCGATTGCTTTTTTCAAATAAGAAGTTAATTTCAAGAAGACAGGGGAGACTGTCCCCTTGTCCAGTCCCCCCCATTGTCTCTCCACAGTGCCTTCCGGACATGCTATTTCATATGCTTGAAGTAGTAATCTACTGCCAGATCATAGCCGGTGCCAAAACCGGGCTGAATCCATTCGGCCTCCACCATCTCAGTAAATTTTGCCAGTATCTTGCCGAGGCCTTCTGAGGAACCGATTGAAATCATCTCCCCAAGCCTGCCCATCTGACCGATAGAGCCTGTTATTCCTGTGACTTTAGCAATCTGTGCTCCTACATCCTTACAAAGAGCCTTAGCATTATTTTTGATATCCTCATAATCATCCAAGGAAAGGGAGAAGGTAGCGACTCCCCAAACTGCTGTTGTAATTCCGACGACAGCACCTACCCCAATCTCAGCACAGTTTTCCGGGAACAAGCCGATCAGGTACTCGGCCATTCCTGCCCGCTCACCGGTTTCAAATACGGAGATCACATCATAGGTTTCTTGGTCAATCTCCAACCACGCCCAACGGGGCTTCCCGTCCGCCATTGCCGGTCTGTCAGGCATTAGATATACTGTTTGGCCATTACCTGCATTCTCCGCAAGGCGTTTAATCATTAGCGGCGGGTAGCCTTTTTCGGTAAGAATACTGACAGCCTCTTCATATTGCTCCGTTTCCGTTGGAGCCAGGATAAACATATTAGTAGCCTTTGGCAGTTGGCTCCAAACTTCCAGATAGCTGATTCCTTCGCCACCCGGTATGGCCGAGGCCTCGGCCAGAGAAGCATAATATCCGCACATCAGGTTATACGCCCACTGTGCTTCCTCCTCCCCACTATGGAGCTGGTTCCGGTGGTTCATCAAGTCAACCACTGCCTCCGCCTTTTTAGTATCGCTTTTCATGGTGACGATTAAGGCGATAGGCTTATCAAGACGTCCGGCGGTCACTTGAAGTTTGTCGGCAGTTTCCCGGCTAAAATCGGCAAAGTTCTTTACAAAACGATTGATTGTAGCGTGTCCAATCCAACGGGCTATCGAATAATTAGCAGGATCTTTGACCGCTGCGGCTTCTGCTTTCACCATTTTTTCATAGGGTATTGCTGCTTCGCTCTTCATCTCCGGAATCCCCCAAGCCAAGGTATGGCAAATTTCCGTAACCTTTTGATCTTTGCCAGGTATTGTGGAGTGAACA
>CALBJS010000037.1 GCA_937892995.1 uncultured Peptococcaceae bacterium
ACCTATGCTTTCACTAGGGTGCACGGGAGTAGTCAGCGTAGCCTCACATCTAGTCGGGACTCAGATAAGAAAAATGATCGACGCTTTCAAAGAGGGGGATATGGCTAGGGCTCTTAAATGGCATTTATTGCTTTTCCCAATTTTTAAAGGAATGTTTATTGCTACTAACCCTGTTCCTGTTAAATTTCTTTTAAACGAGATAGGCTTAGATACAGGAGGTTACCGTCTTCCAATTGTTGGTCCTACAGTGGCTGAACAGGAATTCTTGGAAAAATTAGTGGCAAGTATTCGGGTACTTCCTAATGATGTTTAAAAATAATAATTTAGATTGATTTTCTTATCAAGGAATTTGTAATAATTTCAGGTATTTTTCTTCGGCAATCTTGCCGAAGTTTTACTTTTATTGTTGTTTGGGCAATAATAATGACGTAAGATCTTTAGCATACTTGCACATCTGGTTTTTCAAGACTATAATATATATAATGGTGTATGTGCGGCTAACTGTATAGACGTCGAAAGAACCAAGGGGTATTGATTTTCTTTGCCTTTTTTTAAATTTGCATTAAATACCTCAGGGTCAGCTTATTTTTTCAGGTTGAAATTTAAATAAGAATAATAAAATTAGATTAAAATAAAAAAACATATGGAGGTGTTGCTATTGCGAAAAGAACACAAACTTCAAATTATTCCCTTGGGTGGATTGGGGGAAATAGGCAAAAATATGACAGTTATCCGTTACGATAATCAAATGGTTGTTATCGATGCCGGATTAGCATTCCCTGAAGATGATATGCTAGGAATTGATATCGTAATCCCTGATTACTCTTACGTTGTAGAAAATAAGGATATTCTCTTGGGAATTCTAGTTACTCATGGACATGAAGATCATATTGGAACTTTGCCATATCTGTTAAGAGAAATTGATGCCCCTATTTTTAGCACGAGTCTGACTTTGGGCCTTATTCAAGCTAAACTTAAAGAAAGCAATGTTAACAATATGAAAGCCAATGCTGTCAAACCCGGTGATAGTATAAAATTAGGGGTGTTTAAAATTGATTTTATTAGAGTCAGCCATAGTATCCCTGATTCTGTTGGGTTAGCAATTCATACCCCCCTTGGAACAATAGTCCATACGGGAGATTTTAAACTTGACCATACTCCGGTTACTACAGAGATACTTGATATCTATAAGTTTTCCGAATTAGGCCAAAAGGGTGTCCTTTGCCTAATGTCTGACAGTACAAATGTTGAAAGACCAGGATTTACTATGTCGGAGAGAAAAGTAGGTCAGATGTTTGACGAAGTATTTAGAGATGCTAAGGAAAGGATCATTCTCGCTAGTTTTGCTTCAAATGTCCATAGAGTACAACAAGTTATTACTGCTGCCTTCGATACTAATAGAAAAGTAGCGATCGTCGGTAGGAGTATGCTTAATTACGCTACTATCGCGGCGGAATTAGGGTATTTGGATATTCCCGAAGGTACTTTGGTAGATGTGGATGAGATTGTTAAGCTACCTACTAATCAAGCTTGTATTATTACGACCGGAAGCCAAGGAGAACCTATGTCCGCACTCACCAGGATGGCTATGAGTGACCACCGGAGGGTGGAAATTGTACCCGGGGATACGGTAGTTATCTCGGCTAATCCAATCCCAGGGAACGAAAAATCTGTGGCCAGAACAATTGATCAACTCTTTAAACTTGGTGCCAATGTTATCTATGAACCTAGTTCAGGAGTCCATGTTTCAGGTCATGCCAGTCAGGAAGAACTTAAACTAATGATTAATATGGTTAAGCCAAAGTATTTTCTTCCAGTTCATGGCGAGTACCGAATGCTTATAAAACACGGACAAATAGCCGAACAATTAGGTATAGCACAGGAGAATATTTTCGTTGCCGAAAATGGAAGTGTTATTGAATTCACTAGAAATGGTGCCTGTATAGCTGGAAAAGTGGCTTCCGGTAGAATTTTAGTAGATGGACTTGGAGTGGGAGACGTCGGCAATATAGTGCTTCGAGACAGAAAACAACTGTCACAGGATGGTATTTTGATTGTTGTCATAGCTTTAAGTCGCTCCACTGGGGGAATTATTGCAGGACCGGATATAGTAACTCGCGGTTTCGTTTATGTCAGGGAATCCGAGTCCATGCTTGATGAAGCAAAACAGAAAATAAAGCAGACGACAGAACGTTGTCTTGAAAATGGGATTATCGAATGGGCACTTTTGAAGAATCAGATTAGGGATACTTTAGGAAAACATCTTTATGAAAAAACTAAGCGCAGGCCGATGATTTTGCCTATTATTCAAGAAGTCAAATAGTTCTTATTTTTCGATGATTGTTTTCTATTCATTAGCTTAATCACTAAATATAAAATAACAAAATATTTATAAATGATTATTCTAAAGATATTTAGTGAAACTGGGTTGACAATTATAAAGCATTTAGCTATACTATCAAATGTTCTCGCTCATTACGGCCCCTTGGTCAAGTGGTTTAAGACACCGCCCTTTCACGGCGGTAACACGGGT
>CALBJS010000038.1 GCA_937892995.1 uncultured Peptococcaceae bacterium
GGTGAAGATAGTAAAAGTTCTGAGGATAACTCAAAAATGCCTTTTGGCGGAGGAAGTGGTGGCGGTGTGTCAGTCAAACCAGTTGGATTTTTAGTAGTAAGTCAAGATCAAGTAAGACTTCTTCCAGTGGAAGGAAATATGTTGGCTGAAAGAATTATTGATGAAATGCCGAATTTAATGGACAAATTCTCCCACATAATGAATAAAAATAAAACCCATAAGGAAGTGTCTTTTGATGAAAGGTGCTAGTTCAGAAAACAGAAGAAAGAAGCCGGAATTTTGATCTCCTCCTCTGAGCTCTGGCTTCAGATATCAAAGATATTTGATATCTTCTATTCCCCCTGCAAAATACATACATTTAGGCAGGGGGATTATTATATGGTGAATTTAATCTGGCTGATTATGTTGATCTCTGGAATAGTGATAGCAGGATTAAATGGAAATATTGATCAAGTTACTGTATCAGCACTGAAAGCTGCAGAACTAGGAATCGAGGTCGCCATTCAATTGATGGGAATTATGAGTCTTTGGCTTGGGCTTATGAATCTTGCCGAAAAAGCGGGATTGATCCAGAGTCTGGCTAGAATATGTTCGCCTGTTGTAAGAAAGTTATTTCCTTCACTCAGGCCAGATAGTCCTGCCTTTGGGCCCATAATTATGAATCTTTGTGCAAACATTTTAGGTTTGGGAAATGCCGCCACCCCGTTTGGACTTAAAGCGATGCAAGAACTCCAAAATGAGAACTCTACCCCTGATACAGCAAGTCCTGCTATGATAACTTTTCTTGCCTTGAATACTTCCTGTATAACCATAATTCCGGCTACAATAATCGGAGTTAGAATGAAAGCGGGTTCAAGTAATCCCACAGAAATTATTGGTACGACAATTTTCGCAACAGCATGTGCTATGGCTGCGGCTATCCTAGCTGACTTCTTTTTCCGAAAGAGGAATAGGGTATGAGGATAATTACTGAACTTGCCAGGTGGGCAATTCCATTTCTTCTTTTTTTCGTGCCTCTATATGCTTATTTCCGTAAAGTTCCTGTTTATGAGTCCTTTGTCGAGGGGGCAGAAGACGGTTTTAAAACAGCAGTAAAAATAATTCCTTTTTTGATAGGAATGCTTGTTTCTATCAGAATATTTGTTGATTCAGGTGCTTTAGAATTAGCAATAGATTTGCTTAAACCTTTTTTTCTTAGAATGGGTTGGAACCCGGAAATTTTGGGGATAATTCCCTTAGCAATTATGAGACCTTTAAGCGGTTCAGGGTCTTTAGGTGTAGCTACCCAGCTTATTCATCAATATGGTGCTGATTCATTTATCGGCAGGCTTGCCTCCACCCTTCAAGGTAGCACCGATACTACTTTTTTCGTCCTTGCTGTCTATTTTGGAGCAGTGGGTATAAAAAAACATAGATATGCCCTTAAAGTTGGTTTATTAGCGGATGTTACGGGACTTATTGCCTCAGTATGGGTCGTATCAAAAATTTTCGGTTAAAATTGCTTTATTATTAACCATTCTGATAAAATAGTTCTTGGGAAACTATCTGTCCATTTTGATGCCTACATTAGAAATAGCCGGGGTGTTTGATTAGAAATGAATAAGTTTGGAAATGAACCTGAGCGACTACAAAAGGTAATGGCTCGATTGGGTATCGCTTCTCGCCGTCATGCCGAAGATCTTATCAGTAGGGGATTAGTGAAGGTTAACGGCCAGATTGTCAAGGAGCGTGGTGTAAAAGTAATTAGTACTGACTTAATAGAAATAGAGGGAAGTCAAATATCTACTACTCAAAAAGAGCAAAATATTTATATTCTCCTTAACAAGCCAGAAGGTGTAATCACTAGCGTAACGGACCCAAGAAAAAGAAAGACTGTAATTGATATTATCAATAAGGATGTAAAAGAAAGAATATATCCGGTAGGTAGGCTTGATTATGATACAACGGGGGTAATTCTTCTGACTAATGATGGAGATTTGACTTATCGGTTAACTCATCCAAGTTATGAGGTGGAAAAGACTTATCGTGTATGGATAAAGGGAAGGATAATAGCTGAAGCCCTAGGGATGCTTCGAAAGGGTGTTTTGTTAGAGGATGGGCTTACTTCATCTTCTAAAATAGATCGTGTCGAATTTCTTAAGAAAAAAGGAAATGTCTTAACCGTCGTAGAAATAACAATTCATGAAGGGAAAAATAGACAAGTAAGAAGAATGTTTGAAAAAGTGGGTTATCCTGTTGTCCGGCTCCAAAGGATAGCTTTCGGGACAATTAAACTTGATGACAGGCTGAAACCGGGTCAATTTAGATTTCTTAGTGGATCTGAAGTAGCTTCATTAAAAAGGGCAGTGGGGCTTGACACAGATTATTGAGGAGAATGGATTTGATTAAAGTAAGGATAAATGATGAGACAACTTCTGAAAAATTGAAATTAAGAATAAGATTAGATTTTAGAGCCGAAGAAAAAAGCGGCCGTTTTTTCTTCGGTGGTAAAACAAGTGAAGCTATGGCCGAGGCAGTACGCGAACAACAGATGGGCTTGTTAAAGAATGTCCCTATTCAAGGTGTCGTTATTGAGGATTTCGATGCAAGCATGGATATTTATCTTGTGAATGAAGGTGATCACCGTAGGAAACAAGAGGTAGCATATGCTCCTTTGTTAGTAACTATTAAAGCAGATGATATTGAAGATGTTTTTTCTTTACTTCTTAGGCCGGAGTTTAAAAAAGTCGAAGTATTAGGCCCGGAAAATATCAATATTCGAAGATTAGAATTAGAGAGATTGCTCTACTCGATATTTAAAAGTTATCGGCAGGAAATCAAGAATTCTGAAAACAAACCTTATTGATAATTTCGAAAAACGATTGGTGGTATATTATGAAATTAAAACCAGTAAAAACAAAAAGAATTTACGAAGAGATCGTAGAACAGATAAGATTATTAGTTTCCGAGGGACATGTGAAAGCTGGCGACAGACTTCCCTCTGAACGTGACCTTGCTGAGAGGTTACAGGTAAGTAGAGCTTCGGTTCGAGAAGCTCTTAGTGCCTTAGAGATGATGGGGCTACTTGAAATTCGAAGTGGTGAAGGTACATATATTAAGCAAGTAAATATCGATTCTGTTGTCGCACCTTTGGCATGGGTGCTTTCAATGGAGAAAGATACTGTTTTGGAATTGCTGGAAGTAAGGAAGATTCTTGAAACTCAAGCGGCTGTACTAGCTGCCGAGAGAGCTGAAACAGAAGAGCTAAGTGAAATGCGGCAAGCACTTGGAGAGATGAAAAGGGATTTGAAGTTAGAGCGTTTAGGTGACGCTTCGGACCATAGTTTTCATTACGCCATCGCCCGGGGAACTAGGAATAAGATACTTATTCGTTTAATGAACGCTATTTCTGATACCATGCACCAAACTTTAAGGGCAAGTAGAATCAAGTTATACGAAAGTGAAGGGATACCTGAGCGTCTCTACCGTGAACATGAAAATATTTTCCTGGCTATTGAAGCTAAATCCCCTGATAAAGCCCGTAATTTGATGTTGGGGCATCTCGAAGGGGTAGAAAAAGAGTATCTTAAAGATCTATAAGATTTTAGTTTTTAATATTTAGTATATAGCGAAATATTATTTACGAACCGTTTAACTATATAGTTAAACGGTTTAATGTTTTGTTGTCGACTCATAGGGACTATTGTCTAATAATGTGGAAAATGTTCTAAATAGTGAGAACTAACTACCTTTTTGGGAATATTGTGAAAGTTAATTCTTGCACAAACTATATAAATTATCAGATATATGTTCTACAATAATAATGGTAAGTCCATGTTGATGGTAAGGCCATTATAATAATAGGGGGTGATAAAAGTTATAACTAAAGAAATTAAGAAAGAAGGTGATGGAGGGGTAGTATTCCTTTGAAACTGAACTAATTACTAAAATAATTTACTTAATTCATTAATAATTTACTTACTTCATTAGAAAAATATTCGTAGATAGGTTAGTAGAAATATTAACAATTTTTATTATCAGTGTCTGTTTAAAATAGCTTATATTAGTTATCAAATTGCACTTTAATTAGATTCTTCATGGAAGTGCTTAAAAAGGAGGAAGAAAATGAATATACTCTTACAGGGATTTTTGGCCTTGTTCCCTATTTTAATTGTAGCCATATTCCTAGTAGGTTTAAGATGGCCGGCAAGTAAGGCCATGCCCCTTTCTTATATTGCCGTTGTTATTATTGCTTACTTTGTCTGGAAACTACCTGTAATCCAAATCGTTGGTGGTACCTTTAACGGTATCATAGTTGCTGTTACACTTTTATACATTATCTTTGGTTCAATTCTTGTTCTTTATACGATCATGGAAAGCGGTGGTCTTCACCAGATTCGCCAAAGTTT
This sequence comes from uncultured Peptococcaceae bacterium, assembly GCA_937892995.1. Taxonomy (GTDB): domain Bacteria; phylum Bacillota; class Desulfitobacteriia; order Desulfitobacteriales; family Syntrophobotulaceae; genus CALBJS01. The sequence goes on from CALBJS010000038.1 coordinate 4,389, forward strand.
AATGAGTGTAAGTAAAGACAGGCGTGTTCAGGTTATAATTGTGGCCTGGTGTTTTTCGTCTTTTATTGAAGGTTCGTCCGGATTTGGCACCCCGGCAGCTGTTGGCTGTCCTCTGATGCTTGGTCTCGGCTTTCCGGCGTTTGCGGCGGTTATCGCCGGGATGATTATCCAGAGTACGCCGGTTTCCTTCGGTGCAGTTGGTACACCGATGCGTCTTGGGGTAGGTACCGGTTTAGGCCAAGGTAATGATGAGATGGTTAATCAGTTTGCTGCCCAGATTGGTTTTCCGATTGTCGGACCGGGCGGTTTTGACCCTGTGGTCTATGACCAATTCGTCTGGCATATTGCCAAAAAAGTTTCCATTATGCACTTCCTTGGTGGTCTTCTTATTCCTTTGTTCTTATGTGCGTTTATGACCCGTCTATTTGGTAAGAACAAATCCTGGTCTGAGGGACTTGCCGCTTGGCCTTTTGCTATTTTTGCAGCACTCGCTAATGTAATCCCCATGAGAATTGTTAACGAATTCCTTAGCTATGAGTTGACTTCCATGGTTGGGGCTCTTACCGGGTTGGTTATTGTTATCTTTGCAGCCAAAGCCGGTTTCCTTGTTCCCAAAAAGACTTGGGACTTCATGGATGAGAAAGATTGGGACCCCAGTTGGAAAGGTAGCATTGATGTCAAATATGTAGAGAAACCTGGCGGAATGAGTACTCTGATGGCCTGGATGCCTTACGTTTTTGTAGCAGCTCTGATTCTCATAACTCGTCTCATTATGCCGATCAATAAGTGGTTGAACAGTATTACCATTAAGTTTCCTACCGTTGGAGGAATTACTCCCAGCTTCGGAATTGGGTATTCCCCTGGGACTATCTTCATTGCAGTATCCTTATTGACTTTCTTTGTCCACGGCATGAAGAGTGATGCTTATGCCAAAGCTTGGAAACGTTCAGCTAAAACCATGTTAGGTGCCGGTTCGGCTTTGATCTTTACTGTTCCCATGGTTCAAGTCTTCATTAACTCTGGCGGCGGAGCAGCGGGCTTTGATAAAATGCCTTATGCTCTAGCTGAAGCGACCTATCAATTAACCGGTGGTTTATGGCCATTGTTTGCGACAGTTATCGGCGGATTGGGTGCCTTCATCGCTGGGTCAAACACTGTCAGTAACAT
>CALBJS010000039.1 GCA_937892995.1 uncultured Peptococcaceae bacterium
ACCCACCACTGCCTGATGTACTCCCGCTGCTAGACCCACCACTGCCTGATGTACTACCGCTACTTGATTTGCTTCCGCTGGATGCACTGCTGCTACTGCCGCCGCTTTTTGCTGCTGTATTTGCATCCAGCTTAACTTCTGTTTCTGTTGTCTCAGTTACAGAACCATTCTTTTCCTGCTCTCCTGGCTTCTGCTTATCCACCTTAGGCACAGAATCTGTTTTATTATCGGCTGCTAATTTATTTTGCGCCGCGGTATTAGCTCTGGTTTCAGACAAAGGCTGTCTAAGACTGAACATCAATGCTCCAAAAAACAGAAGCGTTGTCAAAGCAATAAGAAAAGTTTTTTTCTTTTTAGACAATGGTCATCTCTCCTTTGGTTTTAATATTTGTTGATTACTTTACTTATACTTATCGGTATTCTCTCCCTAGTCTGAGGGGTTCCACTATGGGGCAATACCCGGTTATATCAGAAAGAACTCATGTATCCCATCTGTGTTAATCGCCTCCTTAGGCTCTTTTTTTTTATTAACGATCATCCCCCCTTTACTTATTTTATCGTCACAATTATACCATAGCTTAATAGGATATATTTCCAATCTGTATTTCAGGCGTCCTCAAATTGCTATCAGAAAATAGAAAAGCCCGGGGAACCCCGGGCATATGTTTAAGGAAAACCTGGTACGCGCGTACCAGGTACGAATTTTGCCGACAGAATCAAGATATACTATGACTTAAGGTAATGGTAACACGTCTTAGAGTAGCTGTCAAATTTATTTAAAAAAAGTATCGTTGCCGTCGCTTAAAACACTATTTCCCTCTTATAATTATCGCCTACAAAAGTGATTAGCCCAACCAATTTGAGACCTATTCGATCTCCAGCAGTAAGATATGAAGAAAAATAAGAAACTACAAATGTGTTTGTTGGGTTTCTCAGTGCAAAGACATCCCCTGCAAAAGCAAGATAACTGCTCCGCCTCATTACTGTTTCAATATCGTCAGGAGACACAAACCTGCATTGTATATCGCGGAACAATGCCGATGTCCCTTTTTCCTGAAATATTACAAAAGATGCTCCGTATAAGGATTTTCTATCATCCTCGTTGAATATCTGGTACATTGAGCGTATAAACTGAGTTTCTTCATCACAATTCTTGAATTTGGCAGTTATTATCGGGTTTGGCAATCTCCCAAAATTCTGAGCTATTCTTAAAACAATTGATACCATCTCATTGATTGTGGTATATTCAACGTGATCACAAGGATCAGCCATTAACATAAGAACCCCTCCAGAATAGGATGAAAATTATGATTTTACCGTCTGTTGGCAAATGCAAGGAAAACAAGAGACTGTTAATCAAGAAATGGCTAAAAAATAGCACTTTTAACACCAAGGAATTAGAAAAACGAAAATATTTCTTTCAAAATTGCTTTGTCTTTCACTATTTTACAATTCCCGATGAAATTGCTTATTGCCGTAATTTAGCAAGTAAAATATCTGAGTTACTCCCTGATAGACTGCTCAAATCATCCTATGATATTCGTGTATCAAATCTCTTTCGCCCCGTTGGAAATACCTTAGAAAACATTGACATTTTATTAGGACTTGACCAATACGTATTTTTTTCATTTGGAGCGCCAATAAAACGAATCGGGAAAACCGCGTTGATCTTCGGCCTTCCACTTCAAAAATTACTAGATAATTATGAATATCCTCAAATATGGGTTTCCTGGGGAGACATAATTACTTATGTTATAGATATACTGGATAATCCATATTTTCATAACCGCATTGAAGAATCTCAATTTAACAAAATTACTCAACAATGCAGTGCTTATTTCGGTCCTGAAATTAAAATAACTAGAAACTTTCCGTTAGAACACATCACACATTGTTTCATCGATGAGCCTAACGGAACAGCTGGTAAAATCGCCAGGGTCTTATACGAAAAAAGAATACTACCCGTGGAACCAACCACAGACCGTTTCTTCGATAAAGATATATTTAAGCGGTTTTACTTAGATTACATGGGATTTTCCATATAATCTCCTAAGAAAGGCATGTAGTTTGTCACCTGCTTCCCACGACATAGGCCAGATAGTCACCGTCCAAGAAATTCCCGTCTGCTTCCAAATCATCATCCCCAACCAGTAACCAGATTCCTTTTTGCACCAAAATAAGGAGTTCGACATTACCTTTTTTTAATACCATTTCTCCGGGGGCCTCTTGTTCTGTTTCTGCGAATCCTAATCCCTTAGCGGTCAGAAGAAAATAGGCTAAGTATTTGGTTGTTTCGCTATCAGTCACTAGCCTCACGCCTTTTCGGTGTGTTCCGGTCCTGGAACCGCTAGTTCGATATACTGACCGGAATTGTTGACTTCGTAACGGAATTCAACCCGGCCCGCTTTCACAAAATGGATGCAAGCAATATCCGTTATCACATGAACCGCTCCGGTTCTTCCGTCCTTTACCTTGTCGCCGATCTCAAAAGGGCATCTTGCATTAAAAGCCGCCATCTGCATGCTCTTTTTCCTCCTGTTCATCTAAATAAAATTCACTATGCGAACAACCTTTGCACATTTCGACGGGTTCGTCGTCCCATTCCGCCCGCTGATACCCACGGCATGCTCCGTCCGGATATCTCTCCGCCGCGTTGCAACGCTGTTTGTGTCCCGGTGCTTCGTCAACCCATTTTCTTAAAGCATCGTATAGAAGGTAATTCAGTTCTTCCGGGGCAATCTGCCGCATTTCGCTTTCACGCTTTACGATCATGTGTCCGCTATCCTGATAATAGGCAATAATTCCGATACCGGGCGGCACATCGTCTTTTATGCTTTCGTAGATTTCAAATGGGACGGCATAATAATTCTTGTTGCCACTGAAATTGTGCCCGTTCTTGCTATTGAAGTCGGAAGCCGTAATTTTCACTTCAAAGCACGTTGCCAAGATTCCTAATTCGTAAATATGCTTGTGATATACGCACCCACGGCATTCTTTACACGGAAAAATGTTGCCGGGTATTTTGCATTGTGCCGAATGGTTTTCGCGTGAACAATAGCTTTTATTATTAGCGATGTAATCTTCGAACCGTATTACATCGACATATCCGTTGGCTGTTCTTACCTCTTCGGCCCAGCGGATTGTCCTCATACTGCTGTTCATTGCCGGGCGGAAGTGGTGAAGCCTTCTTTTAATATCCTTTGTCAACTGTGTTTCCATGTGTCCAACTCCCTTCATAGTAAACCGCCCTGATGAATAGTCTTCCAGCAACTGCTCCTGCTCTGTCATGGTCGGCCTACTTAGTGCAATCATGCTTTTCCATGTCGCATTTAGCAACGCCGGAAGCCGCTTGCTTGCCCAAATATCCAGGAAATTATGTCACGCTTATACCACTATTTTTACAATCAAAACTATGTTCCGGGCAGCAAAACAACCCCGGCTCAATTAAGCGAAGTCCATTGTGCCAACAACATGGTTTTATTTCTTCTCCGTTTTTCGTAAAACAGAGAAGCGAACCATCGTCTATTTTTTTGCACAAAACGCCACAAGAAGCTGATGTTATTTCTTTCGCTTCATAATAATGGGAACCAGATATCATTAAAGCTTTATTATCAATGCCCCATTGCCCACTATTTTTATTTATTCGCAGATCACGCCCATAGTAATAATAAATTTCGTTTTTTGAGTCTTCACCTATTTTAATTCCATTTTTGCGGATATTATCAGTATCAAGAGCAAACCAATCAATTGTGTTTGGCTTTGCTCCAAGAATTATATAAACAAGCGGAATTGCAATTATGATAAACGCTATCAGCAAGATAAGTTTATTGTTAACGCCTAGTATTTCACATAAATAAAGCGCACAAGCGATAACTATTGCAATAATACAATCTCCATTCATATACCCTCTTTCATCAAAATTCGGCAAGGATACCCCTAGCTTTAGATATGGGGAGGAATTGCCTTGCCTTCGCTCCTTTCTTAAATTACCTTCTCCTGAAACCATGTCTGGACAAACTGCTTCTTGCATTGTTCCGGTTTCGCGTTTTGGGTTACACGACGATTTTTGTAATCGCAGCTATGCAGACTTAACCGCCCTTTAGTTGTACCGCCTGTCCGGTAAAGCTGTCCTTTGTACTCAACCACTGTGTTTTTCTTGAATCCCAACGCCATACTGCCACCGTATGGCGAGCGTATGCCACCCTTTTTCGGTTCCAATCGGTGCAGTTGTCGCCTTGGTATCTCTGGTCTACGCCAAACGCTAAATCCTGTGACGCTTGTGTCTTTTGTAGCAATTACCAGCAAACACAAGGCTAAACCATCCACGGCTTGGGACTCAAATACATGCGCTTTTTTGTCGCTGATCTTTTCTAGACCCGCTTCGGCTCTGGCCTGTGCCGTGTCTGATGGCTCGCTGAGGGTTAGTTCTGTTCGCTCCCTCAACCATTTATACAGCTTGGTCTTACCCGCCATTGCCCAGGTCCAATATTGTCTGCCCTTCTGCCCTTTGAGTTTGTTTCCGTCGATCTTTACGTCTTCTAC
>CALBJS010000040.1 GCA_937892995.1 uncultured Peptococcaceae bacterium
ACTAAAACGAACATCCAAACAATACTGGCTGCCATAGCTATCACTCCCAGCACAACAGGCATCCAAGTGTTCTGCAAGGCGTAGAAAGCCCTGGGGAGAATCTGAATGATAGCCTGAGCGGTTATCCCCAAGGTAAAGTAAAATAAGGGAATAGCCGTAGCTTGAGTATCAGCCGGACCAAATTCGCCATGCTCAAAAAGCACCCTAATCAGGGGAAAGCGTAAAACCACCATCCCCACCGAGACCGGAACAGTGATAAAGATAATCAATCTGATCGCCCCGGAGATAGTCTCTAGAAAGTCTTTAAACTTCCTCAAGGCAGCCTGTTCGGATAGTGTCGGGAAGACAGCCACCCCTATAGCTAAAGCAAAAATCCCTACCGGGAGTTGGAAAAGACGATAGGAATACCAAATAGCAGTAAGGCTTCCGGGAACAAGTGCTGATCCCAAGTTAGAATTAACAATCACTTGGAACTGGTTCAAGGTATACATGAGAATAATAGGTAAAGAAAGTAATAATATTTTCCGTACCCCGGGGTGTTTAAAGTCGATAATAGGATAATAACGAAGTCCAACCCTCCGCAAAGCCGGTAACTGTACTAGAAAATTCGCCGCCGCACCGATTACTACCCCGAAAGCAAAACCGGCAATACTCCTAGAATCACCAGAATTAGCAAACAGAGCTCCAAAAAGGATGATACAAGCATTATAAAGGACCGTCCCGACTGCCGACGGCCAAAATATTTTATAGGAATTAAGAATCCCCATGGTTATACCGCTTAGAGCCAAAATTACAGGCTGAAGAAGAAGAATACGGGTAAGATAGATAGCAAGGTCCTTGTTTTCAAGACTAAAACCCGGTACTTGAAGGACGATAAACTTCGGAGTAAGGATCATGGCTACAATCACCAGAAGACAAAGAGCAAGAAAAATAAGGTTAGCCACCGAACTGACTACCTTCCAACCTTCTTCTTCCTTCTCTTTAGCTATGTACTCCGAGAGAACTGGGATAAAGGCAGCACTTAAGACCCCCCCTACCAAAAGCCAATAGAGTAGATCCGGAAGGATAAAGGCCGTGTTATAAGCGTCGGTCGCCCCGGTCTTGCCGAAAAGACCGGCCATCAAAGATTCCCTGATAAAACCAAGAAATCTTGATATCAGGTTAGCCGCCATAAGAAAGCCCGCTGCTTTTATCATTTTCTGTGAATTAGACATATTCGCAGTATCCTTTGAGTTATCTTGTGCTACATTTCATTAAGAAAATATTTCAGAGCCTACCGCGAATTATATCACTTTTCCAGATAAACCTTCAACACATCGGCCAAAGGTTCAACTGTCGCCTGAGCTTCTTCCAGGATATTCAGCTGACTTCCTATCTCTAAAAGCAACGCTCCGTTAGTAAGATGTTGATTATAACGGGCTTGGGATGCATATCTAATCTTAGTAGAAAATAACCCGGGGTATTGCTCCTCGGCAATCGCCAGTAGGGCATAGGCAATCTCATTATTTTTCTCCCAATTGGGGTTTTTCTGACCGAGAACAATCAAGATTTTAGCCACTTCTTTATTTTCTATAGTTACTATAGACTTACCTACTTGAGGCGGTATTCCATCCCGATGGACATCGAGCAAAATTCGGATGGTAGGGTGCTTCTCCAACATTTTTTTTGCTGTTTCATAGGAGTGATCGTAAGATTCGATATAGACCTGATCATTTACATCGCTGGAATGGATAGCCCTAATACCCTTCTTGTTCAGAGCCTCAACCAATAATTCCCCGACTTTGACCACTTCTCCATTTTCTCCTCCTACCACCCGGTCTTTCCCACCGTTACCTGCATAGGATTCCGCATTGTGGGTGTGATACACTCCTACCAAGACATCATCTTCGCTAGTGATAGGGGCTGGCTCATTATAGAAAGGATTATCCAAGGGCTCGAGTATCGGACCTTCCATTTCAGGGTCATTAGGATGATAAGCCCAACCCAGCCAAGGAAGACCATCTTTAGGAGGAGCATAAAAACTCAAAAAATAAGTTCGAGCATCAGAAATATTTACGCCCGTTAACAGATACATTCCCAGACCTGCCACTTTGGCTCTGAACCCCTCAATATATTCACGTTCAGGCTGAGATAATCCTGGAGCACCCTCTAGTAAAACCATTTCAAAGGGAAAACTCTTCTCAGCCAGAAGTCTAATCAAGTGTTGAGAATTATTATTCTGGATACCGAAAATTAAAAAGAAAATAAAAATGATCAAAAATACAAATATTGCAACCGTCTTCATCCAGGTATTCTGATAAAACAAGGTTTGCCCCCCCTTCCATAATTAGGGATATGAAGGACAAACTTATTTTAGAACAATAGTAATTCTACTTAGCATTTTTCCTAAAACCTATCTTAATCTTCTCTGCAGAGAAGATTATTTTAAGAATAGAATTATACTATACTTTTATACTTTCACTCTTTTCACCTTAAAAATAATAATATCCTTGCATAGGCTTCACTAAATGTGATAAAATAACTTTTGCGTATAAGAACGAACGGTAGATCGTTTTGAAGGGGGTGACTAATAAATGCCAAATATTAAATCCGCAATTAAGAGAGCCCAGCTTAACAAGATAAAATATGCTAAAAACACAGCTGCCAAATCTGCTTTGAAAACATCTATTCGTAATTTCGAAGAAGCTATTAATAATAATGCCGAAAACGCTGTTGAAGTTCTGCAAAAGGCATCACGTGCCCTTGATAAAGCAGCTTCTAAAGGCTTGATTCATAAAAACAAAGCAGCTCGCAAAAAATCCAGGATGACCAAAAAATATTCCCAGACTACTAAAGCAAGCTAATTTAGCTATACACTTAATTATCCAATTCACCTATTTATGCTAATCTTAAATTAGTCTTAGTAAATGCAGTCTCTCTTCTTAAAGAGATAGGCTGCATTTTATTTTCAATATTAAACTCTTTATATGACGAATACCTTGCTTATTGTATAATAGCAAAAATATACATCAACGTTAGAAGGTTATTTCTGGCAGAAACGAATAATCATCATCTCTAAAAGCAAATGAGGATTTCCTGCACTGCTTTTTAAAGCTAATTCGGTCTGCAAGCAGTCTTCGAGGGCCTTGGCAAGTTTCTCTGGGGAGAAAGCAGAGGCCTGGCGAAAGACCTTATTACCCTCAAAAGATGACCTTATTCCCGTCACCTCCATAAACTTGCGTACCGTTTCCCCACGTTTTCTGAGCAGACTCCCTGCAAGCAAGAGCCGTACCTGGCGAACGATCATGGTATGTACCTTCAAATGATACTCCTGACCCAGCACTTCCTTAAGCTTAAGCAGAGCATCTCCGGCTTTACCGGACGCAATGGCATCCAGCATATTAAAGATCGTAGTCTCAATAAGAGGTATACATACCCTACTAATATCTTCTCTGCTGATTTCCGGCTTTTCTCCCGTATATAAAATAAGCTTATCTAATTCCCGGCTTAATATTCCTGTATGATGCCCAGCCCATTCTAGTAGGAAAGAGGCCGTAGCAGGACTCAGTCTTTTCCCTCTAGACTTAGCCTCTTTCTGAATCCAGGCCAGCCATTCGGCTTGTCCTTTAGGGTAGGAGAATTCGAGTACTTTCCCCACCTTAGCAATTGCTTTAAATATTTTCCTCCCCCTATTCACTTTCTCAGAGATTAACACCAAGCAAGTGGCAGGGTTAGGATTCTGCAAATATTCTAATAGACTATCAATATCTTCTCCTTCATTTCTACCAAGAGAGTCTGACTCTTCTTGGCCATCTTCGGCTGAAGCCTTAGCACTAGATTTTGTTTTCCCTTTACCTTTGCCTTGATTAAAATAAGGAATATCATCGAAAATAACTAGCCGACGAGAAAAAAAAGAGGAAGTATTGGCAGATGCAACCACAATTTGAGCCGTACTATCCTTTCCCAGGAAAACCTCAATTCCACTGCCCGAAGGATCTTCATTTTGAAAAAAATCTTTTAAAAGGTGCAAAGCCTCGATAAGGGTATAACGATCTTCACCATACCAGAGATAAACTGGAGGAAGCTGATTATTATCAATATCTTTCTGAATAATTTCAAGGGCCATCGAGTATCACCAACATAAAACTATTTTTTTAACACAAGGTAAGCGTGCCTTTAAAACTATTCGTCAAAAGCATAGATAGTTCCTTCAATTTTAGCTAATTCCTTGAAATCGATGAAAAATAAAATATTTGGGCAAAAAAAATCCCCCTTATCTATAAGAAGGGGGAAAGAAAGAGGAGGAGAAAAGAGATGTTCCTTGGTATTATTTCCATGCTCTTCCCCTTTTTATTCATTACTTTACATATTTTTGTTAAATATTTTTTAAAATTTGCAATTTACTCCTACCTTTTTAAAAATTACTTTCAAAAAAATTAGTTGGACTCCTTCCTTTCAGTAAAAATTACTGCTTAAACCTTTTCCGGTTCCTCATAGTTTACCCCTTTAGTATCCACAGTAACTGCTTTCATGACCTGTTCTTGGGTGGGACGGTCTTGGAAGTCCCTCTCCGTAGAGACTATTTTATCTACAGTGTCCATCCCTTCCAGAACCTTGCCAAAGGCGGCATACTGTCCATCGAGATGAGTTGAATCGGCAACCATAATAAAGAACTGGGACCCTGCGGAATCCGGAACTCGAGAGCGAGCCATGGACAAAACTCCTCGAGTATGCTTTAAGTCATTGGCAAATCCATTATCTGAGAATTCCCCTTTAATAGCATAACCGGGTCCACCGATACCCGAGCTTTCCGGACAACCACCCTGAATCATAAAATTTGGAATTACTCTGTGAAAAATTAAACCGTTGTAAAAACCTTTCTGAACAAGGTATATAAAATTTTTGACTGTGTTAGGGGCTACTTCGGGGTAAAGTTCAGCTTTTATCACATCTCCATTGTCCATTTCAATTGTAACTACCGGCTTTTCCATTGTTTTACTCCTTTACTATTCCATTATAACTTTAATCATTAAAAGACATTTTATACGTTTCCTACAAAGAGAAATTTGTTAAAGATCATAATAATCTTATCTTTGCAGGAAAGTCTTTCCTTTGATTTCTAAATTATAACACAAAATTTTCGGAAAAAGAAATTCTACCCAATGCCTATCAGGATCAGCTTGGATCAGCTTGTTATCTTCCGGGGATGATCTGAAAGCCTTTTTTATCAATGACTAGACGAATCGTTCCCTGAGTATCTGTCCTATAAATCGGGATACCCCTCTCCCGCCAATAATCAATTACTTCTAAGGCCGGATGGCCAAAACTATTCCGTCCTACCTGGATAAAGACTGCCTGAGGACTAGTCCTATCAAACCAATAAGAATCAAGTGAACCTTTACTACCGTGATGAGGAACTTTGATAAAATCCGCATCCCAGTTAGCCCCCCTATCTGAAATCTGCTGCATCTCTTCTTGTTCCATATCCCCGGTGAGAAGAACCCTCCACCCCAGGTACTCAAGAAGCAGGACTAGCGAATTATTATTGGCCTCGGCTGTTGTTCCTCCAAGAACCGTCACCGGTGCTAAGACCTCAATTATTAAACCGGAAGAAAGCTCTAAAATATCCCCTGCTTTAAGCCTTATAAGCCTCCCTTGAGTAGTGGAAAATTCAAGAGGTAAGCCCTCTTGCCAAGCTTCATTCTCTAATCTATCCCCTACTTCAGGTACAACCACTCCCCCTGTGGGAATATTCACAAGAACATATTTTGCACCTCCAAGATGGTCACTATCTTCATGAGTAATAAAAACTAAATCCAGATAGCCTACCCTTTTCTCCATAAGGTAAGGGACCAAAATTCGCTCCCCGGCGTCAAAACTATCACTTCTGGGACCAGAATCTATTAGCAATTTCTCTTGAGGGGTCTCGACCAGAATACAATCTCCCTGCCCCACATCTAAGAAAGTAATTTCTAATTTTTCATTCCTAAAAAACGGGGAATAAAGCAACAAAAGGATTCCCAGGGGAAGAAGGAGACAGAGAATAAGTCTTCTCCCTCTTGGAGATAAGGAAAAATCCCTTAGCAAAAATAAGGGGTGATTTCTAATCTTCCTTAACTGCACCCTAATTATAAACCAGATCTTCTTTCTCCCGCTAAGCAATATTCCCAGAGAGCCGTACCACAGGAACCAAAAGAAAACTCCGGGGTTTAACACCCAAAAATAAGCCATGGGCAAAGAAGCAACTAAACTAAGTGCTAAGTCCGAGATCTTAAGTAGGTAAAAAGCCACCTGGAAAAAAGCTAAGTGAAGAACTTGAATCGGAACCGGAATCAAGATCGTCCCTATTAATCCTAGCTGTAAAACCGCCCCTAGGATAAAAAGCATAAAGACATTAGTTATCAAGCCGGCAAGCGATACTCTATGAAAAACAGCGATCAGCACGGGTAGTGCCGCCAGTTGGGCCCCTAAGGTCATTACCGTTGCCAACCTAAACACTTGTGGCAACTTGCCCACCCATCTCATTTTTTCCAATTGAGGGGCCAGGACTATCATTCCCCAAGTGGCGGCAAAGGATAGTTGGAAACTAGTATCCTTTAGATACAATGGATTTTTAAAAAATAAGATCAGAGCTGCGAATAGCAACCATCGCAAAGAAGACATTTTCCCTTTCCCTAACATTCCCAGAAGAACGGCCGTACCCAAAATAGTTGCTCTAAGAATAGGAGGATTTCCCTGGCATAAGGCTGCATAAAGTATTATGATTCCAATACTGATTATAATCCTAAACTTGCGGGGTAAAAAAAAGAACACTCCCCAAGCCAGGGCTATGACAAAGGCTACATTAGCTCCGGAGGCTGCAAAGACATGCATAACTCCGGTAGCTTTATACATTTCCAGGGTTTCCGGTGCTATTTTGCTGGAATCTCCAAAGAGGATACCTTCCAAGACCCCCGCTTCGGCCGGCCAGTAGGAATCCAATACTTGACTGACTTTTTGCCTTATTAACCAAGGAATACCGGGTTTCCCCGGAGCCAACACCACCGCTTCTCCCCGAGCAGTGAAGTTACCACTTAAGCCTCTAACCGCATTATATAATGGAAGATCGAACTCCCCTGCCGTTCCTGGCGATTGAGGATGCTCTAGTTTACCCGTTAATCTTAGCAAGTCTCCGGGCTTAACCCCCTTCCACCCCCCATTGAATTCCCCCTCGGCATCCGGGTAAACACGGAGGGAATACTTTTCCCCAAGCTGATCTGCGGTAACTCTTGTTTCCTCGTTCATTTTGATTATTTGCTGTA
>CALBJS010000041.1 GCA_937892995.1 uncultured Peptococcaceae bacterium
GTAAGCATCCAACTCATCAAAGATAACCAGATCAAAGGCCCTATAGAATCGTAGGACTTGATGGGTAGTCGCCACGGTGAGTAATGGGTTTTCAAGGTCAGGCGGCACTGCCCCACTTAAGAGCTTAATCCTGTACTGGGGAAAATTCTTATGAAGACGCTGATGGACATCATGAACCACATCCTGTCTAGGTGCAGCAAAAAGCACCTTTTTCCCTTCTTCTAAATGCCGGCTAATTAGCGGAAAACAAATTTCTGTCTTGCCCGCTCCACAAGCCGCCCAGACCAAAATTTCTTTTATCTGAGTAGTCTCGAAGAACACCGCTAGCTCTTTTGCTGCTCGACTCTGAGCAGGAGTGAATTTATAATAAGAATCAGGTAATTTGCTACTTTGATCTAGCGGTTTCAAATTTTCCTCGTAGCTTGTCTGATTAATAGACGTCTGTAATTCCAAGTATTTATTTAGCATCGCTATCTTAGGCCGAAAGAGAACCTGAAGAGAATTTAGGACACCAATACTCGCACATCCTAGACAGGTCGCCGTCTTACCATATAATGAAGGCCACTCTTGGCTGTTCTCACTTCCGCAACGTGCACACTTCCAACTGCATTTGTGGCGATGTAAAGCAGGTACCCAAGAACCTCTGTTCTCTAATACTGCCTTATGCATTAGGGAGAGGACCTTATCCCGCTCTATTTTTAATCCCTTAGCTAAGAAGGCCATTTCCCCTTCAGCAAATTGCTTACCTTCCACTAGATCCATAAAGCGGACAAATAATCTACGGTCATATAATTCTGAGCATTTCACTCTGCCGGGATGAGAAATTGTACTCTCTTGCCAAACAAGCTCTTCCAATTCTAGCTTATCTTTTCGCAAGCCCTTTTGGATCCTTTTTAAGATTTTATTTTCCACTTCTTGGGGACTGAAATCTATTAAGCCTGTTAAGTCCTTGAAGTAGTGCTGCAACAACCCCAAAGGTAGTCCAGGGGAAAGATATTTCGTTCGCCCTGCTAAGAGCTTGTCCACTCCGGGAGCAGGCGAAAAATTGAACCTGCCCCTGTCGTCAATCAGAACATAAAACAGCATCTTTTTTCTCCAGTTCTTCCTTCGTAAAATTAACTGTTAACCCCGGAAAACGTCTTTCCAGACGAAGTTTAGCTTTCTCTCTTTCTTCTTCACTGAAAATATGCTCTGGAGCCTTAACTCCTACGTTCATTATGATACATTGGCCATTTCCACTTCTGGATTTTCTAATTATGTATACTTCTTTTTCGATATCTTCCGAAGCAAATTCTCTAGCTTCAAAATTTAAAATGAAGGCTTGGCGGGCCACATCCTTCTCTTGCCAACCGCTCAAAACACTAATCTTCCTAACCCAGAACGAAGGGAGCCTCCATTCATACCGCCCAACTAAAATCCATAGGCTTATAATCAGAATCATCAGAATTATGTACATCCAGACATTCACATTCTTACACCTGCCTTCTTTCCATTGTATGCGGCAGGTAAGTAATCGGTTCGAAGCCCAAGCTTACGAAAGAAGTTTTTCTAAATTGACACCCCATAGATATTTATCTATCATAATTTATAAATACTATTTTTATTTAGCCGAAAGCGACAAGTGCACAGCAACGGTCATGAATGACCTAGCGCCACGATGCCATGGATGGCAAAGAGTGGTCAAATGCAGCGTGTAGGAATACGTAAGTATCCGGTGGATATTTTACGCTAGTGCTCGATTTGCTACTTAGGGCTTCTGCAGCAGAATCAAGTATTTGTTTTCAAAAAGGAGGCTAAAGGTATGTCGACGAAAGTGCTCCACTTGATCGGCGGTGGTGAGATCGGCGGAGCTGAACAAAACGTGCTTAATCTCCTAAAAAATTTTCCACAAGAGAAAGTCCATCCCTCGCTTATCTGTCTGACTAGGAATTCCCCTTTTGCGACCTTAGCACATTCCCATGGAATTCCCACCAAAATATTCCCGATGAGCTTTTCCCTAGATATCTCTCCGCTAATTCCGATCTTTCACTACTGCCGAAAGAAACAAATCGAATTACTTCATTGCCATGGAATCCGGGCTAACTTCTTAGGGAGAATAGCTGCCAGACTTTTATCTCTTCCCTGTATTTCTACAATACATAGCCGACCTGAAAGTGATTATACTTCGGTTTGGAAAGGGAAGCTGGCTCTCACCCTGGATAATCTGACCTTGCCATTCTCTGCGGGCCTTATTGCTGTTTCCAGCGACCTCCAAAGATCTACCGTTCTACGTCTTAAGAACAGGAATCTGTCCTTATCGGTGAAAACAATATATAACGGATGTGCCGCTCTTGATTTTTCTAACCATGACGAATTAAGATCCCAATTCCGTAAAAAATGGGATATCCCCCCTAACGCAAAAGTTATCGGAACGATAGGCCGACTTCATCCGGTCAAGGGCCAAGTGTTTCTAATCGAAGCTTTCAAGCTTCTCTCTAAGCAGTTTTCAGACCTTCATTTATTAATTATCGGCGGAGGACCCCTTCACACCGAGTTACAAGATCTGCTTACCAC
>CALBJS010000042.1 GCA_937892995.1 uncultured Peptococcaceae bacterium
GGCATATTTAGCTGCCAAGTAAAGCGAAATATGCCTTTGATAGGTTCTCGCCTGAAGATTTACAAGAAATGATTGCCTGGATACATGGGGAACTCTTGGACGTCAAACCAGATAGGGGGAGTATAGCTTGGCAGACCAATTATAGACAGATTGAAGACTTTTGGTGTATCGGTCGGACAGATGGAACTCTGGTTTCATTTTTTGTACCAAGGGCGGTTCTCTTTCATCAAGGAACCGTTAAACAAGGTGATAAAGGCCAGAGCTTTGCTATTCATCGGAGCGGAGTCGATGCGGGCATTCTTCTTGCTGAGAAGGAAGATCGGATATTACATAAGCAAGCTATTGATAAGACAGATTTTATTCAGGAGATTTGCTTAGCATCTCGGATTCCTTTCGGTAGTTATCCTTTAGTAATCGATTATGGTTTGGCCAAAGGACTTGCCCATGAAGCTTTTGGACATGCAGTTGAATCCGATTTAATCCAGGAATCGGTGTTAAGTGAGAAGGGAACGCTGCGTAAGGGTTTAGGTATAGCCGGTAGTGGGGTGGACATTATTGATGGCTCCTTGGAAGGAGACTGGGCATATCAACCCTATTCAGCTAATGGCCTCCGGAGGGAAACGGTAGCAATAGTGAAGGATGGAATTCTTAAGCAAGGCTTAGGGGATATTTTCTCAGGCCAAAAGGCCGGTGTAGGGATTATCGATGCCGGAAGAGCCGAATATTTTGGTTCTATACCCTTACCAAGGATGACTAATATTCGGCTCGTGACTGCCGAGGTTATTCCTTTGTCTCCTAGTAGCAATCTAAAGGAAGAAATTCGAACACTTCGGACAGTAATGGAAAGGGAGGGTTTGTTGGAAAAAGATTATCATTTTTTACTCCTTGGCTATCGAGGAGGGCAGGTAAGTATTAAAACTGGAAATTTCGTTTTCCAGTGTGATGGAGCTGTTAATCTTGCCGATCCAACTTTACAGGTCTATCAACCAGGGATCTTTAGTGGTGAAATCCTATCTGTATTAGAATCAGTTAAAATCAGTTTGGGTCAAGAGAAATACAACGCCATAGGGACTTGTGGTAAAGCAGGCCAGATGGTTCCCTCAAGTGGCGGAGGAAGTGGTTATATCCTCTTGGAGAAGAATGAGAAAGTTAAACTAGGGGGTAGTGAAATTGGCCGGTGACCTTCTTAATAATCTCTGTACCGTATTGGACAAGAGCCGATTTTTGCCTGTCAAGGGGACTAAAACTCAAGAATGGAGGATTACCCTTTACCAGACTCAAATCTTAACCCTTGGAATTAAGAATAATGTCGGTGGAAGTGTCTATACCCCTCCGGCTTACAAGAGTTCTGAGAACGCCGAGATCTTTCTGATCTGGGAAGATGGAAAATGCAGTCGGGCAATGGTGCCAAGACCACCTGAAGGAAAATTCTATGATTGGGATAAGCAGCTCATTCTTTGGCGGATGGCGGCATTTGCAGATCCTTACGCTATAAGAGTCCCCGCTCCCGCCAAACTACCTGATGTTAAGATTCAGTCAGAGGAAATCCGTGACCTAATAGAGAATGATCTTAGTTATGGATTAGAGCAACAAAAGAGGATACTAGCCGACCGGCCCCAGGGGGCTCAAACAGGTGCCAATATTACGGCTCTGTGGGGGAAAAATCATGTCCGGACATCTACAGGGATAGATGTAGCTTATGATGAGAGTAAATATGCGGTATCTTGGTCTTTTGATAGTCAAATATCCGAAGGTTTTGCAAAGCGGCGTTTGATTACTGAACAGGAGTGGGAAGGTCTTTGGAAGAATTCTATTTCTAAGTATCACTTGATCAAAAATCAAGGAGAGCTTGTCAACGAAAACACTCTTGTAGTTTTAGCACCCTCCGTCGTAGGACAGATGGTCGAACAATATATCCTGCCGAATTTTAGAGGAGCGAATATTCTCGAAGGACAAAGCAGATTTAGAGCAGAGGATTTTACGGGAGGAGAAAGATTATTTGATAGGGGATTAACTCTGGAAATTAATCCTCTCCGGCCGTATAATTGGGCAAGTTATCTGCTCACGTCAGAAGGGGTACCTGCTTTAAGTACCGTACTTGTCGCTATGGGTTCATTACAATCACCTTACCTAAATGTTAAAGATGCCTATCGATGGAGTGTTGTTGGGGGTGCAACTTCATCGGCGGGACCAACAGGTATTCCTGTTGGTTCGTCAGGAGTAATAGTTCAGCACGTTAATCAAGTTGACTGGTTTCAAACGTTAGAAGAGATTGAAGATGGTGTTCTTATTTTATCTGTGCTTGGACTCCATACTCAAAATCCTGTGACCGGTGATTTCTCTTTGGCAGCACCTTCAGCTTTAAGGATAAGTGGAGGGCGGTTAACAGGCAAGACTAATGTTAGGATAAACGGAAATATCTGGGATATATTAAAGTCGCCCGATACAAAGTATGGGCGAGAAGAGTTGGATAGACATCCTTATCTGCTTGCCCGTTGCCAGATAGAAAATTTATAGACTTTTGTAAAATGATTATAGCGGCAAAAAAATATATAAGGAGATATTTAATTGTTAGATTTACATGTACATTTATTAGGGCATATGGATCGTCAAGCGACAAAAGAGAATATCCGCAGTTTTCTCGATGAGGCCCAAAGAAAAGATATTCGCCAGATTGGTTTTGCAGATCATGATATGTACTGGGGAGATCTGGATTTTGGTCTTCTAAGGGAGGTAGCGGGTGAATACCCGGAATTGCAGGTCAGGGTAGGACTGGAGGTCAATTATGAAGAGGACCGAGAGGAAAAGATAGCAAGAATGATAGATTCTTATCCTTTTGATTATGTAATAGGTTCCGTACATCAAATAGGTGGGTGGTTTTTTGATTTTCCTGAGGAAGAGGAAACCCATCTAAGGAGAGATTCCGATAGCCTTTATCAGGAATATTTTTCTCTTGTCGAAAAAGCTGCTTCCAGTGGTTTATTTAATATTATTGGCCACTTCGATTTAATTAAAATTTTCAAAATTCGTCCCCAAACAGACGTAAGGATTCTTGCTCGTCAGGCCTTACAAGCGATCAAAGACCATGGTCTCGCCTTAGAGATTAATACTAACGGACGCTATAAGCCTGTTCAAGAATTTTATCCGGAAATTAAGCTTATGGAAGTCATCCAGAAAATGGAGATTCCTTTTACCTTGGGTTCTGATGCTCATGAATCAGGCGTAGTAGGGCGGGACCTTCGTGAAGCGTGTCAACTATTAAAAAATATAGGAGTAAATGATATTGTCGGATTTACCCAGCGTAGAAAAGAGTTTTTGTCGTTAGAATAATCAAGATAGAAACCGAGCTACTCTCTACAGAAGTGAGTAATTAATAACGAGAAGCATGTATAAAATCTGACATATTGTACAATAATAGGAAATGGATTTTAAAATCTAACATTGTCCACAATAACACAATTAGGAGATGGAGTATATGATTGAAAAATGCCGTTCCTGCGGACACGAACATGAGGATATCTCCAAAGTTATGTTTCGCCGCAATCATGTCAGCAACCGCATGCTCCCTTACTGTTCTTATTGCATGAGACGACTTTATAAAGTGCCCTATAGGCCAAATAAATAGTGCTTTTTCGAGGATAAAGAATTGATTTATACCTAAAATCTTTAAATCAGAAAATATTGTGAAAAATATGTCTTGCCTTTTTCTTTTCTCTTTGATATAGTTTCACTTGAAATGGGGAAAGAGGAGGTTCTGATATGGCACACGTAATAACTGATGATTGCACATGCTGTGGTTCCTGTATTGATGAATGTGCATTTGAAGCAATTAGTGAAGGTGATAGCAAATATGCCATAGACGCTGATGTTTGTACAGACTGTGGCGTTTGCGTTGATGCTTGTTCTTCAGATGCAATTATCGAAGGCTAATTAAAAAAATCTGCACCAAGGAAGAGTATTCATTAAGGATACTTTTCCTTTTTTATTGTGCGCCCAGCATGGGCGTAAACTAGTCGGTGAAAGTCCGATACGG
>CALBJS010000043.1 GCA_937892995.1 uncultured Peptococcaceae bacterium
ACGAGAAAAGCCGATTTGAGCGATATGATGTAGTATTGAACATACTTTCAGATGAGAGGAGTGGGAATAATATGATCGGAGGAAAGGCAAAGAAAATTTTTGAACAATATAACCGCATATCAGACGTCGTCCGTTGCCCAAACGGGAGGTCGATTATCCGTAAGCTGCTTGATTCTTATGCAAGGGCGGTTTTTCGTGAGATGCATGATAAAGCGATAAAATATGGAATTATTACAAGCTTGGAATAAAACAAATTATATCAATACTGGGGTTGAAGTAGATTTAAAAGCAATAAATTAATGTCTTAATATCTTCTATAGGCTCCCGCCAAGGGGATACCAGATGGGTGCAGCATCTTTTTTGTATCCTCAAGGCATTGTGAGGTCGTTGCATCGGTGATTCGGATGTAATTTTATTAAAAGGTCAAGAGTAGAGAATTTATGCTGGATGGAAAATTTTGTGATATAATTCAAAATAAACATATTCTCGAAAGCAAATTGGAGGTGTCTGTATGGAAAAACGAATAAAGGATGAGTTGAATATCCTAAAAGATATCATAGTAGAAACTGTTCCTGTAGAACAGATATTCCTATTCGGTTCCTATTCAGGCGGTAAGCCCCATGTTGATTCGGACTTAGACCTCTATGTTGTAATGTCGGATAATGTTAGCATTAGAGAAATTGATGCGATGAGATTAATTCGCAAAGCGATTCGAGATAGAAAAACAATGCCTGTAGATGTGATTGTAGGTAAAAAACATAAGTTTAATCAGCTCATATCTTCCCCTAGTATTGAGCGTCAAATCGTGAAGGAGGGGGTGATGCTGTATGGATAAAGTAACACAAGCACAGGAATGGCAGAAATTTGCTACAATGGATTTAGAGAGTGCCGAATATCTTCTTAAAATGCATCCTACTCCAGTTGAAATCATTTGTTATCATTGTCAACAATCTGCTGAAAAGTATCTAAAAGGATATCTTGTCTTATGTGGCAAAAACCCACCGAAGGTACATGATCTAGATGAATTGTGCAAGCTTTGTACAGGAATTTCTGATAACTTTAAAAATATCGCGGATCATTGCTCCGACCTAACTGCTTATGGTGTTCATTCAAGGTATCCAATGGAGATAATGCTGGAAGAACAGGATATGCTACAGGCACTAATTAGTGCAAAAGCGATTCGAGATTTAGTTCTAGCCATTGCTCCGGAGATGATGCCGTGAAATATCACTTTTGTATTTCTAGGTCTTAGCCTGGTCATGGTTGGTGGGGTTGATGAAGGCCAATTGCCCATTCTCCTCGCACCAGGTATAGTTTTCTTCACTCTCGAAGCCTGCGTCTGCTAACGGCTTAGTATAGCCAAAAGTAAGAAGCTTTTCCATCATGGGGATGAATGTACCTGTATCACTATGCTCCTGGGAGAGCATTACGCCCGCTATGTATTTTGCGTCAACCCCCAGCGTCACATTGTAAGCCGGCTTTAACTGGCTGTTTTTCATATGATCCCCCAGATGGTGAAGATGATCTCAGAAAAAAGGGTGTGTCGAAGAAACACCGCGTCGATCCGATCGTAGCAACGGGCCTTTTCATGGATTCAAACGGGCTTCTGATCAGCATGTCGTTTTTCCCGGCAACACGAGTGATTCCATTACGCTTCAGCCGACCATGAAGGACGTCAAGGAATCGTACGGGCTGGGCAGGCTGGTCGTGGTCACCGACAAGGGACTCAATTCATCGAAGAATATTGACGTCATCAGTAAACATAAACTATCTGTAGCACCAAATTTATTAGACCAAAAATTCAATGTAAAAAACCCAAATACCGTATGGGTAAAAACTTCTTTAGCTGTTTAAAATGTGAATGCACTAATTTCTACTATTTTAGAAATGGATTAGAAATAGAGATGAAGCTAAACAAGCTATTTTTGAATATATTGAGGTTTATTACAACCGCCAAAGACGGCATGCAGCCTTAGGGTGGCTTACTCCTGTTGCATATAAGAAGAAACTGTTATCTTTGGAGCTTATAGCATAAATTTTAATTCAGAGCTATACAGCTTTATGCCGCGAAAGCCTCTTTATATGGGGCAACACCCTTTGGTACAATCTTGAAGGCGAAAATCGCCTCATAAATTTATTTTCGCCTCGCCTAAAATAAGGGTGTCCAGAGGGTGTAGGGGCCCCATGTCAAGAGGATCGTGGAATAAATCAATTATTTATTGTTGGGAACCTCACGTTATATTGCTGTGGAATACTCGTTCTTCATGTCTATTCCAATCATGTTTGGTGCCAGCACATTAAAACTAATGAAGTTCGGATTTGATTTTACAAGTATGGAAATAGTTATTTTAACAATCGGGCTAACTGTAGCCTTTGCGGTTTCTGTAATATCCATCAAATTTCTAATGAGATATATCAAAAAACACGATTTTAAACCATTCGGCTGGTATCGGATTGCACTGGGAATTATTATATTTTATACCGTTTTTCTCCATTAATCTGTAAACTGTTCCACGACTGCATGGTATAGTTTCTTTTACCTCTGCCCAGATAGGGTCAACTCCCCATACCTTATGTTTTTTTATGGGTTATTTGACGTTTACAAAGCACTTATTGACATTTTAGTCTATGAAGTATAGACTAAAAATCATAAAGTCGATATCTTATAGACCAAGGAGGTTTATCATGAAAGAATATAAACTTACTGAAAGCGAAGAAAAGTTTGCAGATATCATTTGGCAGAACGAGCCGATAGGTTCTGGCGATCTCGTGAAGCTATGTGAAAAAGAAATGAATTGGAAAAAGTCCACAACATATACAGTGCTGAAAAAGTTATGTGAAAAGAGCATTTTTCAAAATGAAAATGCTGTAGTTTCGTCCCTTATTACAAAGGATGAATATTACGCCAAGCAAAGTATACGTTTCGTTGAGGATATCTTTGGAGGGTCTTTGCCTAAATTTCTAACAGCTTTTATTGGAGCAAAAAAATTAAGTAAGCATCAAGTTGAAGAGTTGAAAAAATTGATTGATGAGCACAAGGAGGTGTAGCAATGAGTGAACTATTTCTTCTTGTTTTAAATATGAGCCTTACGGCAAGCTATGTTATCCTTTTTGTAATACTTATCAGACTGCCACTCAAAAAAGCTCCAAAATTCATCTCCTATGCATTATGGGGTGTAGTTGCTTTTCGCCTTATAATTCCATTCTCCTTTGAAAGCATGTTTAGTCTTATGCCACGGAATACGAATGCTGTTCCAATTCCCCGTGATATCATCCATCAGCAAAGTCCGCAGATTAATAGTGGGATAGAGGTAGTTGACTCATTTGTAAGCCAATCACTTCCTGCACCGGCTATTGGGGCAAGTGTAAATCCACTGCAGATTTATGTAGAAATAGGGGCTTACACCTGGGTTTTAGGCATAATAGCATTGCTTGTTTATAGCATTGTATCTTTTTTGATCCTAAAAAGACAGCTAAAAAGTGCAGAATTAATAGAGCAGAATATCTATGAAGCAGAGAATTTGAAAACACCATTTGTGCTTGGGTTAGTAAGGCCCAGGATATATTTACCGGTTGGACTTAACATTAAAGAAAGAGACCATATTCTGCTACATGAGCAGACCCATATCCATCGTAAAGACCATATCATTAAGGTGTTAGCTTTCTTAATATTGTCCATACATTGGTTTAATCCACTTGTGTGGATTGCGTTCTTGTTAATGAGTACTGATATGGAGCTATCCTGTGACGAAAGAGTATTGAAAGAAATGAATGAAGATATTAAAAAGCCTTATGCTAATTCGCTATTGTCGCTTGCTACCGGGAGGCATATTTTAAATGGTAGTCCACTTGCTTTTGGCGAGGGGAATGTAAGGGGACGGATAAAGAATGTGTTGAACTATAAAAAACCGGGGTTTTGGGTTATAGCTATCACCGTGTTCATAGTGGTTGCTCTTTGTCTGGGACTGATGGCAAATCCAAAGTCTTCAACGACATTTAACGGTTCTTCCTATCGTGTTGAAGAAATTCTAT
>CALBJS010000044.1 GCA_937892995.1 uncultured Peptococcaceae bacterium
AGCGGTTTGGTTTATAGTTTACGATCTTTTACCGATTTTACTACCAAACGTATTTCCCAGGGGAACAGCACAATTACATAAAGCATGGCTGGATGTGGTAGCACAAGGTGACGGTGCAGTATGTATATCTAAAGCCGTGGCTGATGAACTATGCAATTGGTTTGAGGAAAACGCCTCACGACGCCAACGATCATTCAAGATTGACTGGTTTCATCTTGGTGCGGACATTAAACAATCTGTTCCTTCTCTGGGGATGCCAGATGATGCAGATATGGTGACAAAGAAAATTAGCGAACGTATCAGCTTCCTGATGGTAGGTACGATTGAGCCTCGAAAAGGTTATGCTCAAACGTTATCTGCATTTGAACTGCTTTGGTCACAAGGAATTGATATCAACCTTATCATCGTTGGTAAACAGGGCTGGATGGTTGAGACAATCATTGAAGAGATAAGTCATCACCCCGAACTAAACAAACACCTGTTTTGGTTAGAAGGGATAAGCGATGAATATCTAGAAGAGATCTACGCCGCAAGCACATGCCTTATTAATGCTAGTGAGGGTGAGGGCTTTGGTCTACCGCTCATTGAAGCTGCACAGCACAGACTCCCTATAATTGCTCGTGATATCCCTGTATTTCGTGAAGTAGCAGGTAAAGATGCTTTTTATTTTAATGGTTTGGAACCAAAGGATATTGCAAACAGTGTCCAGGCTTGGTTGACTTTGTATAAGAAGGGTGAACATCCTACTTCTGATCATATGTCTTGGTTTACTTGGAAACAAAGTGCAGAGCAGTTGTTGGAAAGGATTGGTGTAACGGAGTTAGCAAAATGATGTTTTTGCGGAGGAGTAAATTATGGAGAAAAGGTCATGCAAAATTAACCGTTTGATGGTAGGTCTGCTTACCGTTTTAGCTTGGGCGTTTATGCTTTTTATTAACGGAGCTGTGCCTTTTTTAGCATCTCCGACTTTGGGACAGGCAGTTTGGACGACAGGATTCGCGCTTTCGTTTATTCAAGATTCCTTATTATCTATACATGCAACTAATTTTGGTAATCCTAATCCAGCTTCAATAGCTTTTGGCCTCGCTGGGGCTTATCCAACTGGTATATTAATCTCATTAGGGTTGCATCCTGCGGATGCCTATACGTTCATGGTAGCTATTTGGCTTACTGTAGCATTTTATGGAGCATGGCGAATAGGAAGTTTTTTAGGGCTGTCACCAGCATTAACTTCATTAGGGGCTCTTTTATGGACAAGTACTCCTGTAATCTGGGCACATGCAGGTTATTCAATGGTCAGTCTTGGGATCGCTATGTTACCTTTTTATTTTTCTGTTGTAATAAACTTTTTATTCAAAATTGTAAATAAGGTGAGATTTTCTTTCAAGTCTGTGATTGGGTATTTTATTGTCTCGATAATTGCCGTATTTATGGATGGCTATACCTTTATGATGTTCGCTTTTGGATCTAGTATTCTTGGGTGTTATATTCTTATACAATATAAAGAGTCTCGGCCTTATTTAATAAAACGTGCAATCCCTATTCATGCTTTATCTTTCAGCTTAGCTTATGGGCTTTATGCTTTGTATATTGGTAAAGCTAGTTACAATCCAGCTCCTCTAGATTTTTTTAGAGGTTGGGGACTGGACCTCTCATTTATAGCTGTCCCTACAAGAGGTATACTCTGGTTATGGGATACTTTGGGACTTAGCGTATCTCGTTCAGATGCACAGTTTTTTGGTGATGGGTCAGTATGGATTACCACATTTTCACTACCCTTAATTATTATGGGTATAATTGCATGGTTATTGACTAGGAAGGGTTCGCGGTTGGCTACTTATTTTTTGATTATAGCACTTTTGGGATTTTATATGGCGTTAGGCCCATCGTTGAAGATCAATTCTACAAAACCAGATTCCTTACAAATTGAAAGACCAAACCAAATGAGTGCATTAATGCCTTCTAACCTTGCAGTTGCACCTACTGGCAATGAAATATTATTTGAACATGTACCTGGCTTTAATAATATGCGTGCTGTTTACCGATGGAGTGCTTTAGGTATGTTTGGATTTTGGGCACTGATATTATTGCTTTTAGTACAGAAGCGATCCTCAAATGCTCGATATATAGTTATCGTTACGATAGGTTTTCTGATTCTGAACAACTTGCCCAACCTTTCACATCAATGGCAAGTTTACCAAAATAATAGGAGTATGTTCTTGCAGATAGATAATGATTTAGTTAAACCGCTTTCTCAAGAACTTAGACCAGGTGAAAAAGTTGCTTTTTTACCTTATCGCAACGATTTTCTGGTGAATTATTTGGCTCCGACGTTAGGTATTCAAACCTTCAACATCGGTGGGGACAAGAATCTAGAAGAAGCACGTAAAAACTGGCCAGAAATAATGCAGGGGTTTAAAATGGGGCAGCTTGATCCCGGATTTTCTGGTCGTATTGCACTGTTGCTTACTGAAGGTGAGGCAACTGCTGTTGTACTTCCTTATTTTGATATGCTTTTAGCTGCACATTATTGGCCAATAGAAAACTGTTATCAGACTGAATTCGAGCCAATATTACAGGAGATTGAAGCTTATAAACTATTTGAAGTTGATCCTAGCCAGCAATATGCATTAATACGATTGAAACCTCTCTATAATGCTCAAGCAGGTTCATCTACTCTTTCAGCCATATTATTATCAGAGATGAAAAGACTGCCATCTAATCTAAAGATTGTTGATTTTCCATTTGATTTTACGTTCCATCAAGTAGGCCGTGTTGAGAATGGGGCCATATATACTACAGGTGAAACTGGTTTTTTATGCTATGGTCCGTATGTATCTCTTAACTCAGGACAATATCGTCTTACAGTGGAAGGTGAGGCCAGTTTTGTAGACAATGCTTGGGTGGATGTAGTATCACATAAGGGTACACACCAATATGCAAAATTTCCGCTTTCAACTACCAGTAGTGATTCAAGCAACGTGCTAGCTTCGGGTGAATTGACTATTAATGAATATGTTGAAGATATTGAAGATATTGAGGTTCGGATATATGTAAGTGCTTCAGATACCATGCGACTAGATAAATATGAACTTGTCCAAATAAAACCTAAAGATAAAAAGTAAGGAATTAGTACTCAATTATTACTACTTATACCTAAGAGATCATACACAGGCTATTGAACAGCATTTTCAAGAAATCATGCGAGGGGATAGAAGTTATGAAGCTTATCATTCAAATTCCTTGTTATAACGAGGAGAAAACATTGGCAGTAACCTATGCGGATTTACCAAAGCAAATTAACGGCATAGACGAAATAGAATATCTCATCATTAATGATGGTAGTAGTGATAAAACAGTTGAAGTAGCAAGAGAGTTGGGATTCCATCATATAGTGTCTTTCAAGCAAAATAATGGCTTGGCAAAGGGATTCATGGCGGGGATTGATGCTTGCCTACACCTTGGTGCTGATATCATTGTTAATACCGATGCGGATAACCAATATTGCGGTGCTGATATTGAAAAGTTAGTACGGCCGATTCTGGATGGGAAAGCAGATATTGTTATTGGTGAGCGTCCTATTGACAATACCGAACATTTTTCCTGGCAGAAAAAGAAGTTTCAACATATAGGAAGTTGGGTAGTACGATTAGCTTCGGGCACTAAGGTTCCGGATGCCCCCAGTGGCTTTCGTGCCTATTCCCGAGAGGCTGCATTACGGTTAAACGTGGTAAACGAGTATACATACACACTGGAAACTATTATTCAGGCGGGACACAATAAAGTCGCTATGATTTCCGTTCCAATTCGGACAAATCCGGAAACAAGAGAATCCCGTTTGTTTAAAAATATCTGGGCCTATATGAAACGTTCTGCCTCAGTAATAATTCGTTCTTTTATGATGTACAAGCCCCTTAAATTTTTTAGCACGTGTGGAACTATTATTTTCTTACTGGGTGTTGCTTTGAGCGTTCGGTTTTTGTTCTACTATATAGGTGGATCAGGGGAAGGACATATTCAGTCCCTTATTTTGGCCGCTGTTTTGATTCTAATGGGTGTGCAGACCTTTATTGTTGGATTGCAAGCAGATATTATTGCAGCTAACCGAAAGATATTGGAAGATGTACAATATAGAGTGAGGAAGATGGAGTGTTCAGATAATATTAGTACAAAAGAAACCAGTGATAAATAGATAGGAAGAGAATTGTTATGAAGATTGCTAGGGGCGAAATAGAAAATGGTGTGGTTGTAGGCAATGCCTATGATAAATATGGTTCAAGAAATCACATTATCAGGTTCATTATGAGAGGATATGATAATGCGTTAAATGAACTTGTACATAGAACCAAGCTGACGGATATTCATGAGATTGGCTGCGGCGAAGGCTATTGGGTTTTACGTTGGTATCAAGAAAAGATGAAGGTTAGGGGATCCGATTTTTCCGGAAAAGTAATCGATTTAGCCCGAATTAATGCGGTTGAAGCCGGAATATCTGATTCATTGTTCGAGCAGTTAAGTATATATGACCTAATTCCTGAGCGTGACTCTGCAGATTTGATTGTATGTTGTGAAGTTCTCGAACATTTAAAAGATCCAGAAGCTGGATTGGCCGCATTGCAGAGGATTACTAAACACCGAATAATTATAAGCGTACCTAGGGAACCGCTATGGCGTATCCTCAATCTTGCACGGGGGAAATACATAACTGATTTTGGAAATACACCTGGACATATTCAACACTGGTCAAAAAAGAGCTTTTTACGCCTAGTGAATAAATATTTCGATGTTTTAGAAGTAAAGAACCCGCTGCCGTGGACGATGGTGCTGTGCAAAGCGTTTGACTAATGGATGGTGATGGTATACTTTGACAGATCGTGGAAGCATTCTAGAGAAAATAAAATTAATTTTACCATGGCTGGGTGGGGCACTTTCACTCCTCGGTGTGGTGTTTGTTATAATACGGCTTATCGGTTATATTGATAAGATCGACCTCTCGCAGTTAAAGGCTATTGATTGGCTGGTATTTTTAATGCTAGCTATTTTATACGCAATAATGAATATTGCCCTCGCTTTAGCCTGGCGGAAAATACTAGAATTCTTAGGAACTTCGCTAGGTTTTCCTCAGGCAATTCACATTTATGGTATGTCCCAACTGGCTAAGTATGTTCCGGGTAATATTTTTCATCTTGCCGGTAGACAAGCCTTAGGTATGGCCGCTGGACTACCCGGCTGGGCCTTAGCAAAATCCTCCGTATGGGAATTAGGACTGATTGCATTTGCGGGTGCTCTATTTGGGCTATTAGCTTTGCCGCTGTGGATAGGGAACTTTCCGGTTTTTGTAGCATTGGTATTATTTACAGTTATCCTATTCTCTTTAGTCCTAGC
>CALBJS010000045.1 GCA_937892995.1 uncultured Peptococcaceae bacterium
GATCATCCATAAGGACTTTCGCTGCCAATTGTGAACCCCGGTCTTCACAGCTCACCAGTTTTTTAACCTTTTCTTCAGGGCTGTCAACCCTTTCCACTTCCTCCAAGCAAGGGAAGTATGGCGGCATTTTCGTACGGTATTCTACACTTGGAATATCTATTACCATTTCCTCGGTTTCGGTCGTTGTTTTATAGAAACCCTGGCCTTTTTTATCCCCTAACCAACCTCTCTCCAGCATTTTTAGAGCAAACTCCGGCAGATGAAAGAGCTCAGCCTTCTCATCATTCAATTTACTTTCTTGTAGATTGCAGGTTACATTCTCAACTGTGTCAAGGCCTATAGCATCTACGGTCTTGAAGATGGCAGTACGCGTCCTGCCCATAGCCTTACCGCAAACAGCATCAATTTCTTCAACTGAATACCCATTTTTGTCACAAAGGTGAAAGACATTTAGGAAATTGAAAGCGGCTAAGCGGTTAGCAACAAAATTAGGGGTATCTTTAACTATAATCGGGGTTTTCTTTAAGTCCTTCCGGAAAAAATCTGTTATAAAGCTGACAATATTGGGGTTAGTATCTTTCCCAGGTACGATTTCCACCAATTTTGCGTATTCAGGTGGATTGAAAAAATGTGTCCCTAAAAAATGTTCCCTGAAAGACTTGGAATGGCTAGCAGCCAGCTTTGTTATGGGAATACCGGAAGTATCCGTGCTTACTATACTGTCCATCCTACGCAAAGAATCCACTTTCTCAAAAAGCCATTCTTTTACCTTTATGTCCTCAACAACGGTTTCTATAATCCAATCACAATTGCTTATTTGATCCAGATAGTCGTCAAATGTGCTTGTGACAATCTTATCGATATTCTTAAACTCGGTTCTACCGGTTTGCTTAAGGCGTTCCAACCTAGAACGGGCGGCATTGCTTTTCCCCATAAGCAGCACTTCATATCCCAAATCTACAAGGTATGCCGCTATTCGGGCACCCATTACACCGGACCCCAAGACGGCAACTTTTTTTATCTTGTATTCCATTGTGAATCCTCCCTTTTTAATCGGCAAATTTATCTCTTAGCCGGGTGGCTACATTCGGTGGAACAAGTTCTTTGACACATCCTTTGAGACTTGCCACCTCTTTCACAATACTGGAGCTCAGGTAAGAGTAATGACAATTGGTCATGATGAAAACTGTTTCAATATCTTCAGCCAATTTTTTATTCATTAACGCCATCTGTAATTCATATTCAAAATCCGAAACGGCACGCAAACCTCTGATTATCACTCTGGCTTGCTTCAGCCTGGCAAATTCCATTAACAAACCGCAAAAATATTCAACCTCTATATTGGGAATATGCGCTGTAGCCTCACGGATCATCATGATTCGTTCTTCAGTAGTAAATAACGACTTCTTGTCATGATTGTTCAATACTGCTACAATCAGCTTGTCAAATAATTTCGCGCTTCTTTCAATAATATCGATGTGGCCATTGGTAATAGGGTCAAAACTCCCCGGATAAACTCCCGTACACAAAACCTGCAACCTCCTTTAATGAAATTTGTCCATGGCCTTACCAATTTGGCACATTCAAGAGTGCCAAATTGTCTAACAATGTGCCATTTTGCTACAGGATGTTTAACCCGCCATCAACGATAATACAATGCCCGGTAATATAATCCGAAGCAGCTGAACTCAGAAATACGACAGTTCCTTTAATATCGTCTTTCCCTCCGAACCTCTGTAAGGGTATACGCGGTAAAACCAGTTCTTTGTTCTGTTCAAGAAGACCTGTGCTCATATGTGTGGGGAAATAACCGGGGGCTATGGAATTGACATAAATCCCGAATCGAGCCCACTTAGCCGCCAAATCCTTAGTCAGAGTTATAATCGCGCCTTTTGTGGCATTATAGGCAACAGTATCCTGCACTTCGGGAAGGCATCCGACAAGCCCT
>CALBJS010000046.1 GCA_937892995.1 uncultured Peptococcaceae bacterium
AACGCTGCCCCGGACTATAATTATTGTAAATATGTCCTGCAATTTGGTTCTCAAGCAGGTACGGCAACCCGCCATGGCTATAATATGACTGTAAGGCGTTTTGCTGATGCTCGAGTTAGTGGTACCAAACTAGTCAATGCTGATCCACATATGAGTGCCGGTCCCGAAAAGGCTGATACTTGGTTACCTATCAGACCGGGGACAGATGCTGCCCTAGCACTTTCTATTGCCTATGTTCTGGTTCACGAGGTTAAGATCTATGATCGGGAGTATTTGAAAAAGCATACCAATGCTGCCAGTCTCGTGGATGTAAAAACCGGGCGAATTGTTAGGGAAAAAAGTAGCAACAAACCCTATGTTTGGGATCTTGGTGATTCTTCTGCTAAAGTATTTGACGATCCGGGGATCATTGACTTAGCTCTGGAAGGTGAATATAAGGTAGATGGTAAGCTATGCAAAACCGGATTCCAAATGTATGCGGATAATATTAAGAAGTACACCCCGGAAGAGGCTGAAAAAATTACTACAGTTCCGGCAGCTAAAATCCGTCAGGTGGCCAAAGAATTCGGTGAGGCAGCCAGCATTGGTAGCACCATTGTCATTGATGGGGTAGAGATGCCATTCAGACCAGCCGCGGCAGACTCTTTCTCAGGTGTTTCGCGTCATAAGCATGGTTTCTTAAGCCACTGGGCAATTCTCTCTCTTAATGTTCTGATTGGTTCTTGCAATGTTCCAGGAGGCTTCATTGCTTACGCTCCCATCAGTTTAGGCTTTCCGGAAACCGGTCGTCCTGCATGGAAACCTACTGTTTGGGAAGAGGAAAATTTGTTGGAAAGTATCGGCTTGAACTTTACCGAAAATCTTTCTGTCTATAAACATATTAGGGAAGGCATCGGGGATAAAGGAGATATGGCTCTCTTTGGCCTTCAGCCTTTAAATGAGTTGGATCCTCACTTCCTATATACGACTCAGATGAATCCGGAAAAATATGGCCGTGAAAAAATGGACTTCTTGTTTGTTTACGCCGGTAACCCCATTAAGAACTGGGGTAACCATGATGAAATGGCTGAATTCTTAAAAAGCTTTGATTATGTGGTAGGCATGGACCTTTATCTGAATGATTCTTCCTATTTTTATGATCTTTACCTGCCAGAAGCAACTTATCTGGAAAGATATGATTACCCGCCTACCCTTTATAATAATCATCGTACTAATGGAGCAATCGGCGTAGATTGGTCTTGGGGTATTCGCCAGCCTGTGGTGGAAGCACGGGATAATGCCCCTGGTGTGGGAGATTTTTTCAATGAGTTAGCTTCCCGAATGGGACTTACCGCCCAATGGAACAATTCTCTTAATTTCGTGTGGGCCTTGGAAGGCGAACGTGCCCTTTCACCGGATAAAGAATATACTTTCCCGGAAATTCTAGATCATATTTATAAAAACTGGTTCGGTCCCAGTCGGGGATTGGAATGGTTCAAGAAAAATGGGGTAGTTACTTATCCAAGAAAGGTGGAGGAGGTTTATCTCTTCCCTCAGATACAGACCAGAATTCCTTTCTATTATGACTTTATGCTCGAAGCTAAGGAAAAGGTTGCTAAAGAGATAAAGAAAATGGGGATACCCTGGGAATTAGATGATTACCAGGCCTTGCCGGATTGGAAACCCTGCCATGACTTTAAAATCCATAACGAAGGCTATGACCTACTTCCGATTTACTATACTAACGCCGTTAATGTGGATACTTGGATGTTGCATAACCCTTGGATTAACGAAATCAATGAAAGTGAACCCTATGGCTACAATATTGAAATCAATAGTGCAACCGCTAAGGCAAAAGGATTAAAAAGCGGAGATGATGTTATCTTGAGAGCCGCCAATGGCTATGAGGTCTCTGGACGGTTGATTGTAGTCGAAGGATTGCATCCCGAATGTCTAGCGGTTGGGGGCGGTTGTTGGGGTATCAAATCCGAATATATGCCCACAGCCAAAGGCAAAGGAGTCTCCGTGAATAATCTCATTGAGGCTTTAGGTACCGACAGATTATGCCATGTCAGTTCTACTTTCGATCAATGTGTACGTGTGAAAGTTATCAAAGCTTAAGAGGGGGGAAAATGATGAGTTATTGTATGGTAATTGACTTAAAAAGATGTGTGGGCTGTCATGCATG
>CALBJS010000047.1 GCA_937892995.1 uncultured Peptococcaceae bacterium
CGAATGAGTTGAAAGAGGATAGCGTAGCTGGGCTTCTGATTCTCATTTTCTATGGACATAAGGTAGCGAGGGGTTATGTGTATCCGTTCCGATAACTGGTCTCGTGTAAGGCCTTTCGTCTTGCGGGCAGCTTTAATAATGCCGCCCAGTCTGTCAAAATCATTATGATCCATTAGTTCACCTCCAATATCAGTTTACAGTTCCTGTTTGGACAGGGGAACGAGATATTGCAGCTATATATTTAGGAACTAATAGAACGCATTTTGTTAAAAAACCCTAATACTGGATTGCACAACAAATAAATATGTTAGGTAGCCCCGCCAATAAAAAAAACGCGAGTTTGGCGGGGATGTTTTCATGCCCAATTACCGGCTCCTCTCTGAATTCACGTTCAGAGGGGGATTTTTTATGCCAAAAAGAGCATGTCAAATAAGGATGCCGCTATTTATGATCAGCGGCTTGGCGTGATGAAGCAGACATCTTTATTTATGTTTGCCCGATTATTAATAATGAATTGTTAAAAAAAGTTTTTTCTGCACAAGGGGCAAGTCTGACCGGTTTGTAGAACTGTCAGAACCTAAAAATAAGAGCTTAAAGTTCTCAAACGCTCATTTGGACTGTTTCCAACTGGGCGTTTTTTGCTGTAAAAGAGAGGTTTTTGTCGGTTGCCGCACACCTCCCTCTGTTTTGGTTTTCTACCTTTAAAAAAGCGAAACGGAGGGTTATATCGTGGCAAGGATCAATTTGCGGGATTACTACCCCGTTGATATTCCTGATTTTTTTGTGGAAGTGACTGATGAGGTTGCGGATCAGCTTAAACAGTTTAACCGAAAGGACCATGCAGATTATGAACGCAGGCGTGTACACAAGGCATACTATTCTCTTGATGCTAATGACGGTATTGAAAAGAATGCTGTTCTGCTCGTTTTATCGCCGATGGAAATTTATGAAAGAAAACTCAGCAATCTGGAATTGTATGCTGCCATCAGCAGACTGCCGGAAAAACAGGCCAAACGTGTTTATGCCCATCTCTTTTTGGATATGAGCAAGGCGCAAATTGCCAGGATAGAAGGAGTCAACAAAAGCCGGATTTCCCGTTCGATTAATCAGGCGCTAAAAAACATAGAAAAGTTTTTGAAACGCAATGGATAAGGGGCAACAAATGGTCAAATAATCTGCTGATTAATAGAGGGAAAACTCTACCCCCTAAGATCTTTTTAAACTGAATACGCGTTTTATCTGGTACTTTCCCCGTATGTCCTGAAAAGGAAAGCTAGATTGCAGGTACGCCACGACCACCTGTCCGCCGCTGCACCGGAAGACATAAGAAGAAATAATGAATGCCGGGATGGATTGGGGTGAAGGCAAGGTGCGAGCGAACAATACCGCTGCAATTGATAAATGCCGGCCGCATTTTAAGGGCCATGATAACATACGGAGGGATAATGATACATGCGTATAGTCGAGGTTAAGTCCCAGAATACGCCCCGGTCGCTGACGGGGAGGTGAAATTCCTATGAGGGCGGTAAGCCACCGCCTGCCGAATAAGATAGATCAATCATTTAAAAAAACCAAAACAGAATGCAGTATAAGGGTATGCCCGGTCAAATCTTAAAAAGGCCCTGAATACGGCATACCCTGACTGCTGCATATCATTGAGGTAATGTGGAGGTGCCATGATGTGCAGTGATAAAAAGGTGAAAATAACGGTTACTGCAAACAGGCCGTCTGAACAAGCCCTCAGGAATTTTCAAAAGAAGCTGTACCAGCTCCTGAAAAGTAATGAGCCGGGTATATTGGCACGTTCAGCTCATGACAAGACCTTCAAATATTAATCATGGTATTTTGCACCTTTGACGCTGTTTGCCGGTGAATTGATAATAGATACGAAGGAATTGAATTGCGTTTTTTGCAGGTATAGCGGCACTTGCAAGCATTGCTGTATCTAATGAAATGCCGTGCTTTGTTTTTGTTTGGAGGTGAACATATTGGATATTGGGATCAAGAAATTCATTATCCGGTATGTTGCTGTCTATATAAGAAAATCCCGTGCGGAGAGCATGGAGGACTTAGAAAAACACCGCATGGTCCTTATCGACCTGTGCAAGAAAAACAATTTCAAATATGTTGAATACATAGAAGTAGGAACCTCAGACAGCATTGATTTGTGCCCGAAGATCTGCAAACTCTGAAAGAAGTGGAAGAAGGCGTATATGACGCTGTATGTGTGGTTGAATACGACAGGCTGGGCCGGGGCGACCTCGGAGAGCAGGACCGGATTAAAAAGGCGTTTCAGAAATCCAATACATTAATAATTACGCCGGATAAAATCTACGATTTGAACGATGACCTTGACGATACATACGCCGACTTTAAGGGCTTCTTTGCCCGGCAGGAATACAAGATGATCACCAAAAGGCTGCGCCAGGGCAAAAAAATCGGAGCGAGACGGGGACAATGGACAAACGGCATCCCGCCGTTTTCTTATGTCTATCAGAGTTATAAAGATAAGTACAATCCCAAGGGAATTGTCATCCATGATGAGAGATATGTAATTTACAGAAGCATGATTGAGGAGGCATTAAAAGGAATACCTCCCCAGAAAATAGCTGAGAATCTTAACAAAAAAGGTATCCTTACGGTTAAGTCGAAATACTGGAGTGGAGTAACCGTCCAACGTTTATTAATAGACGAGGCACATCTTGGCAAAATTATTAGCAATAAGACCCAGGGAGATGGCCATAAACAGAAACGCCCTAACGCAAAGGCTTTGAAAGTCTTGCCTAAAAGCGAGTGGGTAGTGGTCGAAAATTGTCATGAGCCAACTAAGACGCAGGAAGAACATGATAGAATTATTCAGTTGATAGGAAACAGGAAGCTGATCGGCACCAAGGCGCGCCATCAAACATATGCTTTTTCTGGGCTGATTAAGTGCGCAGAATGCGGGCATTCCCATACTTATTATATGAAACGGGATGAAGTATTTATGAAGCCGTGCTGGTATATTGACCCAATAGGGGAAAAATGCCGTAATGAAGGTATAAGGGTGTCTTTCATTGAGAAAATGGTGCTTGAGGAAATAAAGAAATACAAGGTCGACTTTATCGCAAATGAAACTGAGGCTGAAGATGATACCCTAAACAGTATTAATGAGATGATTACCGAATGTGAGGTTAATCTGCAAAGGCAGAAACGGGCGTTGGAAGTTGTCAATGATGCGTATGAATATGGGGATTACAGCCGTAGCGAATGGCTTAGAAGGAAAAAGAAGTGGGAAGAAGAAATTCATCATACAAGCAATACGCTTTATGAACTTAAGAAAAAAGCAAAGTCTACCGCCAAAATTACAAATGCAGACCGGCAAAAGATGTTGGACGCTTTTTTAAAAACATTACTGAGACAACCGATAATGCGGCTCGCAATGATCTCTACCGAACTATTATTGAAAGCATAGTCTGGCAGAAAAACGGAGACGATATAAAAGTAATTGTCAACTTCAAATAAATTGAAAGTGCATATGGGGTGTACATTCATAAAAAGGAGGTGGTCATGTGGACACTCAAAAGAAAATACCCAATAGATTAATCAATGAGAAATCTCCCTACCTGCTACAGCATGCGTATAACCCGGTAGAATGGTATCCATGGGGAGAGGAAGCATTTGAGAAAGCAAGGCTTGAAGATAAGCCTGTTTTCCTTTCTATTGGGTATAGCTGACTTGTCTACTATGATGAACTTGTCATTGGTGCCATGTCATGGAGCGGGAATCATTTGAAGATCGGGAAGTTGCTGAAATTCTTAATCGGAGCTACATTTCAATTAAAGTGGACAGAGAAGAAAGACCGGATATCGACCATATGTATATGAATTATTGCCAAGTGATGACAGGCTCGGGAGGTTGGCCCCTTACCGCTCTCTTGACTCCTGATAAGCAGCCTTTCTTTGCCGGTACATATTTTCCCAAAAATAGTCAATATGGGCGTCCGGGGCTAATAGACATTCTTAAGCAAGTCGCTAAAATTTGGCAGGAGGAAAGAGAAAAAGTATTAGAATCGGCAGCTGAGCTCTATGAAGCGGTTGCCAAGCAGTATTATAACCAAAAGCAGGTCCTCATTGGAACACAGCGTAAGACGGGAATCACGGTTTCAGCCCCGGGGGAGGAAGAAAATGTTTTCACCTGGGGAAAAGGGATTATTAGAAAGAGTTATGCTCTTATGGAAAAAAGCTTCGATTCCAAGTTTGGGGGTTTTGGCAATGCCCCAAAGTTCCCTTCTCCACATAATCTGGGCTTCTTAATGAGGTATTCCCTAGAGGAACCACAGAGTGAGGCTCTTAATATGGTAGAAAAGACTTTAGATAATATGGCTGATGGGGGGATCTACGATCATATCGGATATGGGTTTGCTCGCTATAGCACTGATAGGTATTGGCAGGTACCTCATTTTGAAAAAATGCTTTATGATAATGCCGGGCTAGCCTTTATTTATCTTGAAGCTTATCAATTAACCAGAAAAGAGCGATTTGCCAGGATCTCCCGGGAAATTTTCAAATACGTTCTTCGGGATATGACTTCGCCGGAAGGAGGATTTTATAGTGCTGAAGATGCTGATTCCGAGGGCGAAGAAGGTAAGTATTATGTATGGAGTGACATAGAGGTTAAGAAGGTTCTCTTAGCAGGCTTACAGGCTATCCAAGAAAAACTCTTAGAGAGTAAAGAAAATGAAACAGATCAAACGGCAAAGTTGCAAGAGAAAACTCCCAAAATCCTAAATAAATTTCTGGACCGGAGAGAGAAAATAGCCGATATCTATTGTGAAGCATATGGTATTAATGAAGAGGGTAGCTATGAGGGTAAGAATATCCCCAGTCGGATTTTTAGTATCTGGGAAGAGATAGCTTATCGTCATGAACTTCAATTATCTGAATTAGAAGAGTTACTTAGTTTTTGTAACGAGCTTCTGTTTCAAGAGAGGAAAAAGCGAATCCGTCCCGCTAAAGATGATAAGATTCTTGTTTCCTGGAACGGTTTAATGATCGCTGCATTGGCCAAAGGAGCACAAGTCTTCTCCAGTAATAGTAAGTTTAAAGCGGAAAGGGAAGGACTACTCCTGGCTGCAGAGAAGGCAGTAGGTTTCATTCTATCCAAGATGATCGATCCCCGGG
The DNA here is from genome assembly GCA_937892995.1 of uncultured Peptococcaceae bacterium. GTDB lineage: Bacteria > Bacillota > Desulfitobacteriia > Desulfitobacteriales > Syntrophobotulaceae > CALBJS01. Next base: position 5,163 of record CALBJS010000047.1, read on the forward strand.
GAAGGTTATTAGCCCGCTATAGAGAAGGGGATGCCGGGTTACTTGCTTATCTGGATGACTATGCCTTTTTGATCTATGGTTTATTGGAAGTCTACACGGCAAGCGGGAAGCCGGAATATCTCAAAGAAGTTCTTAGACTGCAAGAGGAACAAGAACGGTTATTCCACGATAATGTGTATGGGGGTTACTATTTTACCGGTCATGATGCTGAAGAATTATTAATCAGGCCTAAGGAGATCCATGATGGGGCAATGCCTTCGGGCAATTCTGTGAGTGCTTATAATCTTGCCAGACTCTGGAAGATTACCGGTGATCAGCGTTGGCAACAACTGGCCGAAAAACAATTCACGACCTTTAAGGCAACTCTGCAAGATTATCCTCCCGGACATAATGCCTTCCTTCAGGCAGTTCAGTTTTACCTTGGGGAAAGCGATGAATTGGTATTATCCGGCTCTCTTAATTCTAAAGAAATGGCAGATATGCAGGCCGTTATTTTCGAAGATTTTCGGCCATTTTCAGTTCTTGCTTATAACGAGGGTACAGTAGATCAGTTTATTCCTCGGATGAAGGATTACTCTGCCCCCGATCCAGTCGCCGGCAAGGTGACTGCATACTTGTGTAGAAATTTCGCTTGTCGGGAACCTGTGGATACGCCGGGTAAATTAAAAGCTCTTTTGAAGGAATAGCTTGACACCTTCGGCATTGAAGAAGTCCATACTAAGTAAGGGTATGGACTTCAAATTTTATCCGTGTGTTTGAATTATTTTGTATTACTTTTTTTAATACTTGGCAATCTCCATAGTATCTAGGACGCGATGTATTCTTTCGAAAAGCAAACCGCCGACAAACCAAACGGGAGCAAATCTTAAAGTGATTAGCCCACTAACCGCTAAGGGGTCTGTATAATGCCACGGATAAACTCCCAGAATGCTTACTAAGATTAGACCGCTTAAGTACTCTATCCCCCAAATTAATGTTAACCAAAATAAACCTCGCAACGGCCACCTCCAATTAGAAATCAAATCATGTAGGGGTTCGAAGAAAACAGCGGATCCATAGATAAAGAACATCCAAAGGTTAGTGAAACCCAATAGTCGTAAATCACCCTGAACAAGTGATTCCAGACCCGTCCACATTATTTCCAGACACCAGCCTATAAGACCGTAAAGTAATAATCTTTTTAGCATATATATAGTTTGTTACAAAAACACACTATTATTTATAGTAAAATATGTTTATAGAGTATAATCATGTCAAGGAGCAAAGCATTTTAGAGGGAGGTCCTGGTGGCAGTTAGAAAAGGGAAAAAATCAAAACTTGTTTTTCTAGTGTTCTGGGTTTTAGGATTACTTCTCTCTTGGGCTACAGCTTTTATTCCTAGGCAGGTAGAGGATTATTACGCTTTGGGCTTTTCCAAGCTGCTATCTAGACACTTAAGCCTAATTACGGGTATAGTTCCCTTTTCTTTGGCAGAATTAATTGTTTGGCTGTTGGTAATAGGCTTAATAATTGGTCTAATTCGGGAGGTTTTAAGGAAACTAAAAAGCTTTATTAAGAAAAGACCTAAGAAAGAGGGCGGTTTATTCTCTAACCTTTATAAATTACTGGTCTTCCTAGGAATAGTGTATTTCTGTTTCATTCTAGTTTGGGGGCTTAATTATAACCGCTTATCCTTTGCCGAGATAGCCGGGTTAAATGTTCAAGGGGTATCGGCAGAAGAACTTGAAGAGCTTGAAGAGCTTTGCGAAAAGCTTATTATGAAGGCCAATGTTCTCCGTACTGATTTAGAAGAAAATGAGCGAGGAGTCCTAGAGATTGAGGGGAGTTTTCAGACAGTAAGGTCTTTGGCTCCACTTGCCTTCTCTAAGGCTACAGCGATCTATCCTGAACTCGAAGGAGATTTTGGTAAACCTAAGCCGGTGTTTTCCTCAAAACTGATGTCCTATACCGGTATATCGGGGTTCTACTTTCCATTTAGCGGGGAGGCTAATGTCAATATCGATATTCCGGCTAGTATGCTTCCGGCAACTACCTGTCATGAAATGGCCCACCAGAGGGGATTTGCCCGGGAGGATGAAGCCAACTATATCGCTTGGGTAGCCTGTAACAGCAGTGATAATCCGGCATTCCGTTATTCCGGCACACTGTCCGCTTTGATTCACGCCATGAATGCTTTCTATGAGAATGCCCCTGATAATAGGGCGAGAATGCTTCAGGATGAATACTCGGAAGGGGTTTGTAGGGACTTGCAGGATATAGCTCAGTATTGGAAGAAATACGAAGGGAAAGTTGAAGAAGTTACCTCGGATATCAATGATGCCTATCTTAAAAGCAACAGACAAGAAGAGGGCGTTCAAAGTTATGGTCGAATGGTAGACCTACTTTTAGCGGAATTAAAAGCTGAGGTAGGTAAAAGGTTTATCTAGATCCAAGGTAATAAATAATTCGGAAAGTCAACAAAAAAAGCCTATAAAAATTTCAGTCTTAGCATCTAATTGAATTAGATGCTAAGATAAAGTATAAAGCTCAGATAGTGCTCCGACAATCGGGAGGCCATCTTTCCGAAGGAATCCTGGGGTTAGGTCCCCTTCTTGGTTGCGTTCTATAGCCTTAGTAATAAGGTGAAGACTTAAGGGGGATATATTGAAGCTCCGACATTTATCAGGAGTATAAAAGCCTGCTTGACTGACTTCCCCCGGATCCGGCTTTAATTCTCCTCCTAAATAACGCAGAAGGAAGACAATATAAATATCATGCTTAACACCGGGAACGTCTTCCGGGCGATCTTTGATGGCCAGAACACTCACAGGTTCAGTAAGAAGCCCTGTCTCCTCTCTTAGTTCACGAACTACGGCATCTTCTATCTTTTCATTTTGATCTACATACCCTCCGGGGATGGTCCATCTTCCCCGGCCGGGATTAATAGCTCGTTGAACTATAAGCCCTTTATCCTTATGGATAAGGACTCCACCGACCCCGACGGAGTATTCTCCCCAGTGTATATAATCGCAGCGGGGGCATATCTTCCGCTCCTTGCCTTCGACAATCGCAACATCAAGCTTCGCTGCACAGAGAGGACAAAAGTTAAATTCGACATAGATAGGGGGCATATGTTGTTCCTTCTTTCCTGCGTTTATTATGGAGACACCTTATACATTATACCTTCTTCCTAATGTTCTGGAAATGTTCTTAATCTTCATGTTTCAAAATTCCATAAGAAGTGACAGGGGTGAATTTGTTTTTCACTCTAAAGAAAACAGGATTATATATTTCTTTGTAGAATTACTAAATATTATACAAATAGTGATTTTTCAACCTATGGGGGACATAATAAATGAGAAAAGATAAGGAGATCTGGTTAGAAGCAGAAGAAATTCAACAACTTCTCGAAGGTGGCTTGTACTGGACAGATATCGAATCCAAATTATCTCCTGAAAATGCTGATTCTTTTAGGAAGCATCTTAGTACAGAACAGGATCTGGAGATTGGGGTGGAAAGCAAGCCCGCAACGGCCATCAAGGAAGCCAGCGAAGAACAAGATATTAGGGCTATTCTTCTTGGTGAAGAAAAGGTTCAAGATAGTGAGGCTAGTACCGAAGCCCTTGGTTCTGTTGTTAAGAACAGACAGATTGATTTAAGTCAATTTGAAGAGAAGCCTGATGGCCCTTTTATTCCACAGGCTGCGACAACTGAAGAAGAAAACCCAAATATTCAGGAAGATAATGAATTTAAGGAGATTATGATTAGTAGTGAAATCGAGCCGGAGGAAGAACATACTCCTTTCGGGGGATTAAAGCTAGTTATTTTATTGGCGGTTGTTGCCGCTTTGACCTTTGGTTTTTGGTATTATTTTCTTAGCAGTTAGGGCCTCTAAATATAATTAAAGTAGAATAATATTCGCTAATTAATTAAGCCTATTAAATAATGAGAGGCTTAATTTTTATTTTTTTTATTATAAATGCACATAAGTAGTTTTCAAAAAGGTCAAAAAAGGTTAGAATAGAGTTAATGGTCAATGAAGGTCATAATGTCAGAGAACGTCAATAAGAAAAGTGAGGATTAAGACATGGGTAGTTTGGCAAATAGAATAGAAGAATATCTTAAAGGGATTTTAGATCAAGCTGAGGAAGGATATATTATTTTCCAGAGAGGGTTTCTTGCTGATTTCTTTTCCTGTGCTCCTTCCCAAATTAACTATGTCTTAACTACAAGATTTACTGCTGAAAGAGGATATCTAGTGGAAAGCAGGAGGGGTGGAGGGGGATATCTAAGGGTTATTCGGCTGGGGCTAGATCCGGATGGTAAATTCCAACGGCTAATGGCAGAATTAATCGGGGAGGAACTTTCCCAAGAAAGAGCTAATAACCTTATCGATAGATTAGAGGAGGAAGAGATCTTCACTAAAAAAGAAGCGATTCTAATTAAAAGTATTTTTGCCGATAGCATTTTTGTTGATCTGGTGCCTTCTCCGGAGATCCTTCGGGCTCGAATGATGAAGGAAATATTGGCTAATATTTGTCGAGATGATATTAACGTTTAAGATTTTTGGGGGAGGGATATATTAATGCTCTGTCAGAATTGTCATGTGCGGGAATCAACAGTACACCTTACTAAGATAATTAATGGGCAAACGACGCATATGCATCTATGTCCGGATTGTGCACAAAAAGTCCAAGGGTTTGCTTTTAACCCGGGGATGGTTTCTGATTTTTTACAAGTTCTTTTTGGCATGAATCCGACGGAACAATCCGAGCAGATGGCCGGCAAACTCCAGCAGGAGAAATGCCCGGGATGTGGGAAAACCTTTTCTCAGATCCAGCAAGCCGGTAGGATGGGCTGTAGTCAATGTTATGAAAAATTCGAACCTCAAATTGAATTACTTTTACGTCGAATTCACGGCGGTGGGACTCATGTAGGGAAAATTCCCGTAAGGAGCGGTGCGGCTTTAAGAACTAAATATGAAAAAGCTGAGCTTCGGAACAGACTTCAGGAACTTATTCGCAAAGAGGAATTTGAAGAAGCAGCTCAGGTCAGAGATAAGATAAGGGAACTGGAAAAGATGGCCGGAGGTGAGGAAGAGTGAGCTATAGGGAACTGCTTTCTAAGGACAGCTATTGGATGAGGGATGAAGAAATTCCCATTGTATTAAGCACTCGAATTAGACTGGCCAGGAATCTTACAGACAGCACTTTTCCTCAGGATGTAAATGAAGAAGAAGCCTTAAGAATTGAAGAGAAGATTACTGCTATCTTAGCAGATTATATCCTCGAAGGGGAAAGACTGCATTACCTTGCCTTAAATAAGTTGACAGATATAGAGAAGAGGGTCTTGATAGAAAAACATTTAATTAGCCCAGGTTTTCCGGAGCTTGGGGTGGCAAGAGGTGTAGCCGTTTCTGAAAGCCATAAAGTTTCGATCATGGTCAATGAGGAGGATCATTTACGGATCCAGGTTTTGCTGCCTGGTAATAATCTGTGGGAAGCTTTAAGATTAGCAGGAATGATCGATGATTATCTGGAGGAACGCTTGGACATCGCCTATAAGGACAAGTTTGGGTACCTCACTTCCTGTCCGACCAATGTTGGAACAGGTCTCAGAGTTTCGGTTATGGTCCACTTACCTGCTTTAGTGCGTACTAATCAGGTCCAGAAGGTTCTCGGTGCCCTCGCTCCATTGGGATTAGCAGTGCGAGGACTTTACGGAGAAGGCTCCAGAGCCTTCGGTAACATTTTCCAAGTATCTAATCAGATTACGTTAGGGAAAAGTGAGGAAGATACCCTTACCCATCTTGAGGCAGTTATTCGTCAGCTTGTCGAACATGAGCTTCAAGCTCGAGAAGTGCTTAAGATAGAGGCACCTCTTATTACTCAAGATAAATTATGGAGGGCACGTGGCGTTCTAGAGAACGCCAGGCTCCTTACTTCTGATGAAACTTTTACTTTATTATCCGAAGATCGGTTGGGAATTGATATGGGAATTCTGCCCAAAGCAAATGCCGGTTTTGTTTCTCTACTTGTTAATTCTCTGCAGGGATGTCTACAATACAAGATAAGTCGCCCTCTGGATGGACATTTTGTTAATTTTGAGAGAGCAAATTTCCTGCGGCAAGTTTATGCCTCTGCAAGTACCCATCAAACATGATGTTCTGCTACGTTTATTTCAAACGCTAACTGATTTAATGAAAGGAAGGATAAATTATGGCTGGAAGATTCACACAAAGGGCCGAAAGAGTTTTTATGATCGCAGAAAGCACAGCGAAACGCATGGGTCATAAAGTGATAGGAACAGAGCATTTGCTGCTGGCCTTAATAGAAGAAGGTGAGGGCATTGCTGCTAAGGCACTGAAAGGATTAGGACTTGAGACTGAGAAGATCAGTGCCAGGATCATTCATATAACAGGGATTAATCCTCCGATTAGCGGAGATGTTGGGCTTTCTCCCAGGGTAAAAAGAGTTATTCAATTAGCTACGGAGGAAGCCGTCCGCCAAGGGGTTAACTATGTCGGGACAGAGCACATTCTACTTGGCCTAATCATTGAAGGGGAGGGTATCGCCGCCCGGGTTCTTGCAGACTTGAAAGTAAGCCCCGAGAAGATCTGGGAACAGGTCGTAACTCTTCTAGGTGGTGAAGTCGAAGGGACACCTATGCCTGGTAGTACTGCCGGAAATATGGGTAAAGCCGGACAACAGGGCAATACTCCAACTCTTGATGAATTTGGACGAGATCTAACGGTTATGGCTGTGGAGGGCAAACTAGATCCCGTAGTCGGTCGGGGAAATGAGATCGAAAGAGTTATTCAGGTTTTAAGCCGACGCACTAAGAACAATCCCGTTCTTATCGGCGAACCGGGTGTTGGGAAGACGGCTATAGCGGAAGGACTTGCCCAGAGGATCGTTAATAATAAGGTCCCGGAGATTCTTACCGCAAAAAGGGTTGTGACCCTCGACCTTTCCTCTATGGTGGCTGGGACGAAATATCGTGGTGAATTTGAAGAAAGAATGAAAAAAGTCATGGAGGAAATTAGGCTGGCTGGCAATGTTATTGTTTTTATAGATGAGCTTCATACCTTGATTGGAGCAGGTGCTGCTGAAGGTGCTATAGATGCTGCCAATATTTTGAAACCTGCTCTATCTAGGGGTGAAATGCAATGTATCGGAGCTACTACTCTCGATGAATATCGAAAGTATATCGAGCGGGATCCTGCTTTGGAAAGACGTTTTCAACCGATTGATGTTGGTGAGCCTAATATCGACGAAGCTATAGCTATCCTTCGGGGTCTAAGGGATCGTTATGAAGCCCATCACAGGGTTAAGATAACTGATGAAGCTATTCAGGAAGCAGTTCGTCTCTCTGACCGCTATATTTCCGATAGATTTTTACCGGATAAAGCCATAGACTTAATGGATGAAGCAGCTTCCCGGGTTCGTCTTCAGAGCTTCACAGCTCCAGCTGATCTTAAAAAGTTGGAAGAAGAGGTTGAAAACCTCAAAAAAGAAAAAGAAGCAGCAGTTAAAAGACAGGATTTTGAAAAAGCAGCCCATATAAGAGATGAAGAACAGAAGAAACGGGAAGAACTAAGTGGGATACGTAAGACCTGGGAAGATAATAGAGAGAAGGATGTCGCGGTAGTCGGACCTGAAGATATTGCCGGGATAGTATCCAGTTGGACGGGAATACCTGTTGTTAAGCTGGCTGAAGAGGAAAGTGAGAGACTATTAAAGTTAGAAGAGATTCTGCACGAGAGGGTAATAGGCCAGCAAGAAGCTGTGAGTGCTGTAGCCCGTTCGGTAAGAAGGGCTCGAGCAGGACTTAAAGACCCGAAACGTCCTATAGGATCTTTCATTTTCTTGGGTCCCACCGGGGTGGGCAAGACTCAGTTAGCTCGTACTTTGGCGGAAGCCTTGTTCGGCGATGAGAATGCCCTGATCAGGATAGACATGTCGGAATATATGGAAAAACATGCGGTTTCCCGCATGGTGGGCTCTCCTCCGGGCTATGTTGGACACGATGAAGGAGGTCAGCTTACTGAGCTTGTAAGAAGGAAGCCCTATAGTGTTGTCCTTTTTGACGAGATTGAGAAAGCTCATCCTGAAGTATTCAATATCCTGCTCCAGGTTCTGGAAGATGGAAGGTTGACAGATTCGAAGGGGAGGGTGGTAGACTTCCGTAACTGTGTTCTGATCATGACTTCTAATGTCGGAGCATCTTACCTCAAGAAAGAATCCTTAGGGTTTATCTCTGGACGAACCGAAGAAAGTGAATATAAAGCTATGAGTTCTAGGATTATGGAGGAATTAAAGAAGACTTTCCGTCCGGAATTCCTTAATAGGGTGGATGAGATGGTGGTCTTCCATCAACTTAAGAGAGAAGACCTGGTTAAGATTACAGAAATACTAGTTAGGGATGTTAGCAAACGTCTTAAAGAACAGGACTATGAATTGGTTCTCGATGCTCAAGCGTTAGAATTTTTGGCCCAAGAGGGTAATGATCCTACCTATGGTGCTCGTCCCTTAAGAAGGGCTATTCAGAAGTTGATCGAAGACCCCCTTTCAGAAAAAATGCTGGAAGGAAAGTTTAAAGCAGGGGATTTAATCCAGGTGGATCTGATAGACGAAGCAATAGCTTTCAGTAAGGCTAAGGCTAAGAAAAAATCTATACCCGCTAAGAAGGCATCTACCCCTAAGGCAGCTAGGGCTGCTAAGACAGACAAAATAGACAAAAAAGACAAGAAAGACAAGAAAGACAAGAAAGACAAGGAGAAAAAATAAGGATAAATTTCAAAGAATAAGTCCTAGTCCTTGCTTGTTAAGATAATTCGAAGATGATGGGATAAAGGGAAGACGGGGGGAGAGTCTTTGGCTAAGACAAAAACTAAATTTTTTTGCCGGGAATGTGGTCAGGAAAGTACCCGCTGGCTCGGACGTTGTCCGGGTTGTGGCGAATGGAATACTTTTGTCGAGGAACGAATCGAAAAATCTGAGCATAAAAATGTCAAAGGGGCCGTCATGGCGACCCCTTTGACTGAAATCGAAATCGTAGAAGGACAGAGAATGGATACCGGCAGTACGGAATTGAACAGGGTCTTAGGAGGAGGGGTAGTGGCTGGAGCCCTCATCCTTTTGAGTGGAGAGCCGGGAATTGGGAAATCGACCTTATTTCTCCAGATGGCAGAGTTTCTCTCCCGTCAAACAGATGTCCTCTATGTGTCGGGGGAGGAATCTGCCCGCCAAATCAAGCTGAGGGCGGATAGGATGAATATAGCCTCTCCTAGAGTACATATCCTTACGGAGACTTCTTTAGAAACTGTTCGTTCAGAAGTTTTAAGCAAAGATTACCGGGTTCTTTTTATCGATTCTATTCAGACCATGGTTCTTGATGAGCTACAATCAGCTCCGGGAAGTGTCAGCCAAGTTAGAGAAGGTGCGGCCTTTCTTTTAAAATTAGCTAAGGAGAATGAGATTACTGTCTTTTTAGTTGGACATGTTACCAAAGAAGGTGCTATTGCAGGCCCTAGAGTCTTAGAACATATAGTAGACACGGTATTGTATTTTGAAGGTGATCAACACCACATCTTCCGCCTGCTTCGAGCGGTGAAAAACCGTTTTGGCCCTGCCAATGAGATTGGGGTATTCGAGATGAGAGGGGACGGATTGGTGGAGGTCGAGAATCCCTCTATGCTTTTCATGGGAGATAGCCCGCATGCGGCTGCCGGTTCAGCAGTCGCTGTAACCATAGAAGGGACAAGACCTCTATTGGTAGAGATCCAAGCCTTGGTAACCCCTACGGTTTTTGTTCCCCCCCGAAGGACTGTTAATGGAATGGATTATCATCGCTTACTTATGCTGCTGGCCGTACTGGATAAAAGAGCAGGTTATTCTTTTAGTACCAGGGATGTTTTTATAAATATTGCCGGGGGGCTGGAGATTAGTGAACCTGCAGCAGATTTAGCTGTTATCGCTGCAGTGATGTCCGGCTTAAAAGAAAAACCTTTAGGTAGAACAGCATTTATTGGGGAGTTAGGTCTTACAGGTGAGATCAGAGGAGTTTCGCAGATCGAGCAGAGGGTAAGAGAAGCAGAGAAGTTTGGTTTTAAGGAGTGTATTGTACCTCAAGTGAACTCCCCCCGACTAGAAAAGACGGCCATTAAGATTTATCCTGTAAAGACAATCGAAGAATTACTGGAGATGTTAAGCGAAGCGCCACACCGCAAATAAAGGAGCAAAGCACTGCGGTATAGACACGGTAAAACTAATATGTAAGAAATGAGTTAAGCGAAGCACCACACCGAAATTAAGGGAGCAAGGTACTACGGTATAGACACAGAACTAAATTAAAAATGACTTGCTTTATTCAGGCAAATCATTTTAGGAATTAACTAGGACATCTTTAATCCTTTTCTAAGCTTAATCATCTAAGATTATATACGGTGAGGGTTTCAAGCCTGGCCTTCTCATTTCCTAGGATTTCATTTATAGAAAAGTCTAGGGTATTGGCTAAGGCAGCGATGTAGAAAAATTGTTTTCCTAGCTCTGCCTCCAAGACTTCACGGCAACTGGGACAGAGGTTTCCTTTGAGATGGCTCGTGTAAATATATTTAAGATCGGCGAGAGTGGCATCTTCGGGGATAGTGGTCTTTTGGGCGTCCACTGTTATACAGCCACATGAAGTAACAGATTTCACCACAGCCCGATTGACCCGAGCTGAAGCTTCCTGCCCTTTGGAGAGGATATCTAGGATACTTTGATGCTGAATTAGCATAGAATCAACTGTTTTTTGAAAATCATCAATAGCTTGACTCATAGAATATTGCACTCCTTTCCGCCAATTTAATTATAGACAGTTACGCCCTAAATTGTCAATTTGGGGTAAAAAGGAAATCTTGCCGGAAAAATTATATTATAATACAATTTGTCGTTTACTTTGCTTGTATAAGGCAAACTGTTATAATAAAGCTATACTAAAACGGGGGAACACGAACAGGATATTTCTAGGTTTGGAAAATTTCTGTAATCTAACGTATAATATGAGGCGTTTTTAGCCAAAATATAGAAAAGGGGAGGTGATACTGATGATTCGCAGAATAATTCGCGGCATCATCACCCTGTTGTTTGGTGCAGCAGGATTGTTTTTAGATAACATGCTTATTAAGATTAAGGCATTTGCTCGGCTGAGTGAGTCGATAGGGTTACCGATTAGTTTATTTTGGACTTATATCATTTCATTTATCTTATTTGCTATTATTGGTTTCTTAGTGGCTCCTGTTTGTATGAAGGTTTTTCTGGGATTAGTTAAATGGTTGGAGAGCAGGCTAACACGAATGCCGACCCATGAACTGATTGGGGGAGCATTAGGAGTTATCTCCGGTTTGCTAATAGCGAGCTTATTTAGTAGTTCTTTTTCTGATGTGCCTTTCATAGGTCCGGTTCTTTCGGTACTGATAAGCATTTTCCTCGGTTATGTAGGTTTGATTATCGGCGTTAAACGTAAAGATGATATCCTTGGTTTTTTTAACTTTATTCCTAAGCTTAAAGGGGAAAAAAGTGATAAGGATAAAGGAAGAGAAGGCAAAGGACGTGATAAACGGATTCCGTCAAGTTACAAGGTACTTGATACTAGTGTAATCATAGATGGAAGAATAGCTGATATCGTAAAAACAGGATTCCTAGATGGGATACTCCTTATTCCAGGCTTTGTCTTAGAAGAATTGCGTCATATTGCCGATTCATCCGATATGCTCAAACGTAATCGTGGCCGAAGAGGGCTGGATATTTTAAACCAAATATCCAAAGAAGCTTTTATCGAGGTCGAAATCTATGAGAAAGATTTTGAAGACATAGCCGAAGTAGATAGTAAATTAGTTCGTTTAGCTAATGTTTTGGGTGCTCCGATCTTGACTAATGACTATAACCTGAATAAAGTTGCTGAACTTCAAGGGATCAAGGTCTTAAACATTAATGAATTAGCTAATGCCGTTAAGCCGGTAGTTCTACCCGGTGAAGAGATGTATGTTCAGGTTATGAAAGAAGGGAAAGAGGCCGGGCAAGGAGTAGCTTATCTCGATGATGGGACTATGGTCGTAATCGATGGTGGGCGTAGATACATCGGCCAACATACAACTGTACTGGTCACGACTGTGCTGCAGACTGCAGCCGGACGGATGATATTTGCCAAACCTAAAGGAGTATTGGAAAAATCCCCAGAGGAGTTTTCCCATGAAGTCAATGCATTCGGCTAAGATAGGTGCAATCATACCGGCCGCAGGGCGGGGACAACGGATGGGGGGTCAAGGCAACAAGCTCTTTCTTGAACTTGCCGGGACTCCTATTCTTTTATGTGCTCTAAAAACCTTTGAAGCCTGTCCTTACATTCGAGAAATCGTCATTCCCGCAGCTGTTAGCGATATTTCCGGTATTCGTAAGCTGGTTAGGGATAATGGTTTACGAAAAGTTACATCTATTGTCGAAGGGGGACAAGAGAGACAGGATTCAGTAGCGAAAGCACTTCAGGCCCTGGGCCCTAACATACAAAGGGTCGTGGTACATGATGGTGCCAGACCTCTTTTGAGCTTAAAGGATTTGAACAATTTTCTTTCTGAAGCTGAGAGCTTAGAAGCCGCTATCATGGCTGTCCCCTTGAAAGATACTATAAAAAAAGTAGATAAGCAAGGTTGGGTAGTGGAGACCCCCCTAAGGGAATATCTAAGGGCGATTCAAACTCCCCAAATATTTGGCCGCCAGCTTTTAGAAAAAGTTCACAAACTTGCTTTAACTGAGGGGTATTCCGGGACAGATGATGCTTCACTAGTAGAGTGGCAAGGCTATGCGGTAAAAGTACTTAGGGGTTCATATGAAAATATTAAAGTCACAACACCTGAGGATTTGTTGTTGGCAGAAGCTATCCTGAGAAGACGGGAAGATACGAAGGGGAATGAATCATGAGGATAGGACTGGGATACGATGTTCACGCCTTGGTGCCGGGGTGTCCATTGATTTTAGGGGGAGTCGAGATTGAGCATTATAAGGGGTTGTTAGGTCATTCCGATGCAGATGTCTTAGGGCATGCGATTATGGATGCTCTGCTCGGAGCCTGTGCTTTAGGGGATATTGGGCAACATTTTCCCGATAGTGAGCAACGTTACCGAGGGATATCAAGTCTAGAACTACTTGCCCAGGTAGGAGAGCTTATTCAGGCCCAGGGC
>CALBJS010000048.1 GCA_937892995.1 uncultured Peptococcaceae bacterium
CCTAACCCCATGCGTTACAGTGGTAAGGACCGCTTTGCCACCAATGCCGCTGTCTTAAAAGGCTTACAGGAAAAGCCAGTTAATGTTTACACCGTCACAGGACTGGACTATGCCGATGCTTTAGCAGTGGCGGCAGTCGCCGCCCGGGATAACAGCTGGCTGCTCTTAACGGGTGCCAAAGGAACTCCCGCACAAGTTCAAAACGGCTTGACCAAAGAACAACAGCAGCTTCTCTCCGAACAAAAAGGCCTACTCCAATACTTACGTGTCTTCGGCGGTCAATCAGTCATTACTGATGAAACCCTAGCCGTCCTGAAGGCTTTAGTCGGGAAGTAGATCGAATTATGCAATCCTATTGACACATTTTTTCCAGTGCATAGAATTTGTCTGCGACCAAATCAATAGCGTGGGAGCTATTCGTTTTAAGAAAATGTTTGGCGAATAAATGATCTATGTAAACAACAAACAGGTTCTTTTGGTTTGTGATAATACCGTATTTGTAAAAAAGCTGGAAGAGATAAAAGAACAAATACGGGATGCTGAGGTAGGTTATCCTTATAAGGGTGTAAATGAACATTTTATTTTGGATATTGAAAATGTAAAACTTGGGCTGTGAATGAGTGAAATGGAACCTATAGATATAGACCTTTTTGTACGTGTCTATTCTATAGGTTCTCCATATGCAGCAGCTCCTTATTAATATCTTCTAATCTTCCGATATATAATATTCCTTAATTAATGAGCGGGAGAGGGAGAGCTATGGATCATTTGTCAATTACTATGTTTCCATGTTTTCTTTTAAATGCGATTTTATTATTTACAAGCACATCGACTTGATGCCCTCTTTTTCTATAAGAAAGAACATCTTTCTTATCCAGAGCATTGAATTGTTCCAGTGCTTAGATACCTTTCTGCAGTTTACTCAATATGAGATATTAAACAATGCAGGAAAGGTGACTGCAGAAGTTGCTAAAAGCTTTTGCGGAAAGTGAGTTTGAAAATATCTTATTATTCAGGACAGGCTATTTAGATCTGACTTTGATAAACTGATTGAAGGAATTAAGAGCGAGGAATAATTCTAAAGGCGTCGAATTCGACACCTTTAGAACTACGCCTATAATGTAATATATCTTCCGGCAAGGGGGCATCAGATTGATACGGCATCTTTTTTGTATCCTCAAGGCATAGCAGGTAGTGTCTTAGCCCATAAGCTAAAGACCCCCATCCTCCTCATAGGCATTACGGAAGCAGAACAGGGAAAAGTCTTAGACTATCTTAAGACCAATCTGGATTTGTCAGGAACAGTCTATATCCTCGGGGGCAGCGGAGCAGTCAGCAATGCAATAGCAGCAAAAGTAAACTCCCTCGGTTTTCAAAACATAACCAGGTTAAATGGCAGAGATCGGTATGAAACGGCAGTAGAAATAACTGCCAATCTGGAAGTAAAGACAGGAACACCAGTTATCCTGGTCAGTGGGGAAAGTTATCCGGATGCCCTGTCTGTTAGCAGTACGGCAGCAATACTGAAGTATCCGATCTTATTGATTCAAGAGGATGGAAAAGACGAGGAAGTTAGCAAGAAAATTGCTGAAATACAGCCTGAGAAGATCTATATTATCGGAGGCGAAGGAGTAATCAGTTCAGCAGTTCAAAGCGATGCAGCCCAGATCGCCTCTCTGGCTCCAGAAAATATTATTAGAATAGGTGGTTCTGATAGATATAAAACTTCTCTTGCAATAGCAAATTATTTTAACTTGTCAGGGCAAAATGTATGTGTCGCTACAGGCAAAAATTTCCCCGACGCTCTTGCCGGAAGTGTATATGCCGCAAAAAACAAAGCACCCATCATTTTAATAGACGGAAGCTTGGAAGATGATCAAATAGATTACTTAACGGCTGCAAAAATGATAGGAGTTACCCTGTTCGGGGGAGAGGCTGTCATAAGTAAAGAGATTGGGTGGCAGCTTGAACAGTTGATTAGATAATATTAGTTATGAATTACAGCACAATCCTTAGTTTGGTATAGTGCAACGTATGCTTTAGAAAAGATGAGAGTGGGCCTCTTGAAACTGATATTCAGGTATAGGTCTTAAACTATACTTGGGTGCTGTTGCCAAAAACTGAGGGTGTATCCCGAACTCCGTGTAAACCCCAAAATTGATGTAAAATTAGGCTTCTTCTTAAGGTAATTAATTAAGGTAAACTTCGCTACATCACAGAATAATTATCTACAATCAGCACACAGTACACGTGGAAACTTTGGTCTTAATGTCGAAAAAGTAAAGTTCTGAAAGTCCTGAAAATGCTAGGTTTTAAAGGCTCGTAAAAATAAAAGTAATTCTGTCTACTCGACTCTAGCCCTCGATATGCGTTCATGGGAACATATCGAGGGCTTTTCTATGCGGAAAAAGGACCCAGGAGTTGAAAAAATAAGATAGTTTTACCTTTTCAAGCCATACAGTAGTATTTTAAAGTGGTCCAGAATCTGCTGTCTCAAATCGAAATCGGGATACCGGATACACCACTCAAAGGTAATACCTCTGATGGCCAGAACTAAGTGTTTTGCCAGCAAATCAACAGGTATGTCTTCTCTAAACTCTCCCTGTTGGACTCCTCTTTCCAATACTTCGGTGAACAATTTGTAGAGCTCTCTGTTATAACTCATAGCTGAAGCTGAATCGATAGTCTTTGTTAAGTGAGCTTTATAGAGAACCTTCATATTATCACAACCGATTGTATAAGCAATAACATCGGCAATTTTCCCTGTTAGCGCGATGAGGATATCAGATATTGGCGTTGCAGGGTGGAGCGTCTTCAGGTAGGATTTATAATCCAAATCCACTTCATTTACACATTCGTTGATCAGAATGGCCGCTAAGGCGTCCTTGGAATTGAAATGCACGTAGAAAGCACCCTTGGATACACCTGCCGCTTCCACCACGGAGTCAACACTGACATTTTCAAATCCCTGCTCTTGAAATAGCTGCCTAGCTGTCTCAAAAATTCTTTTTTTTGTTTCTTCAGCTTGAATCTTTCGTCTATTGATTACTTTTTTCATCATATTATTCCTTTACTTAACAGAAAATGTGTTATAATGACTATGGTATGTGACTGCAGTCGGTTAAATGTGTAAAATTTCATTTATTATAGCATAGACCTTATCTAAAGTCTAAGATTGCTGAGAAACCGGGTTTTCTGGGTGGTGAGGATGAAAGCTATTGATAGGGAATAAGGAAAGAGAGATACGTCGTAAAGTATTGACCATAGCTATTGTTCTGTTAATGACAATCATGTCTTTCACAGGCTTTGTCAACTATATGACCTTTGCCGCCAATTATAATCACGCACTTGTTAGTACTTATTCAGTGGCAGGCAATGAGTCTGTTCGGAAAATTGAATATGCATTGAACTACGGTAAACCCATCGATAATTACTATGGCATGCCGGATACCCTGAATCAATTGCCTGATCTCATTCCCGAGCTGGAACAGGTTGCCATCGTTTCCCCACGGGGTGAAGTATTATATGATTTAAACGGTTTTGTCAGGGACAGCCGCATGCCCGCTGAACTGCTGGAAGCGGTGGTATTCCGGCAAGGCTTTGTCAAGGACAACCTGAGTTGGCGATTTTTTAAGGAGAAGGCTTACGTATTTATCGGCATCAGCCATCACGCTTCCGATCAAAAGACCTTCAATCATATTGCCAGCCTGGTCATGGTTTTCCCCGAAAGTGCCTTTTTAAAAGCCAACAGTTCTTTTGCCAGGCAAATGGGCTTATGGCTGACGGGGATTGCACTGAGCGCCCTGGCAGTATTGTTCGTCATCTTTCTCCGAACCAAGCTGTTTAATAAGGCCACTTTTGCCCCCAAAAAGCTCTTAGTGGTGCTCATAATTATAATTGGCGGAGCACAGCTTTGCTGCACCGGCGTAAACTATTTTCTCTTTAAAAATTCCTACACGGACATGGCGTATAAAAGCAGGGATTTTATTCAGAACATTGTGGCAAGGAATATTGAAGGCATATACGCCAAAGGGCTTAGTCTGGAGAATATTACGGGGCTTGACCAATACTTCGACTCTATAAAAGAAGGGTTGCCGCAAATTGCAGGGATCCGTATTGCTCCGTCAGAATTCAATTCTCAAGTTCCAGCTGACCGGGTTCAGGTTACGGTTGCCGATGATTACGTTCAGTGCCAGATTTTTAGAGTTCTCTTGGATATGTTGACAGTATTCATTATTTCCGTATTTTTCATGACAGAGCTAACTTTGCTGGCAGTATCCGCCATGATGCCCAGAGGGCCTACCCGGGCCCCGGATGAAAGCCTTGATACCAATGCTGAAGCCGGACACGGGGCTGTAAGAACTCTGATTTTCTTTGTTAACTTATGCGCCTGCATGTCAATTACCTTTGTTCCAATTGTTATGCAAAATCTCTATAAGCCTGTTCCGGGATTAACCAAGGATGTGGTTTTAGGCTTGCCGCTCTCGGCAGAAATGCTGGGAGGGATTCTTGCCATTTTTCTGGTGGGTTGGTTAATCAATAAGCAGAGCTGGAGACCAATTTTCTATATGGGGATACTGCTCTTAGCGGCAGGCAATATACTGGCAGGACTCAGCACAAGTGGGCTACTGCTTGTCATTGCCCGAGGGATAGCCGGGTTGGGGTTAGGGCATATTCTGATGGCTATACGCAGTTTAGTGGTTTCCCTGCCCAGACCCAACGTTGCAATTGCAGAATTCAGTGCCGGATCCATAGCAGGATTGAACTGTGGTCTGGTAGTCGGCGGAATACTGGCTGACCGAATCGGTTATGCGGCTGTATTTTACTTGGCTGCCGCCCTGGTTATAATCCCGGTAATTCTTGTCCGCCGCTTCATGACTGAGCTTGAAATCCGAGAGAGGGTAGGGGGAAAAGATCCCGGCGGGGCAAAATTCATGCAGCTTATCAAGGACAAGAAGACGCTCCTATTCCTTACCTGTATATTTATTCCTTACTTTATCACCG
Source organism: uncultured Peptococcaceae bacterium (assembly GCA_937892995.1). Classification (GTDB taxonomy): domain Bacteria; phylum Bacillota; class Desulfitobacteriia; order Desulfitobacteriales; family Syntrophobotulaceae; genus CALBJS01. The sequence goes on from CALBJS010000048.1 coordinate 5,005, forward strand.
GAGCATTTCTGGATTACTATTTCCCATTATTCGCATCGGCTCAGGGTCTTTCCCAGAGCGATATCAGCAGGGGCTTTTTGCTGAATGGTCTTTTCATCATTTATTTGGGGCCGGTTTTGACCGGATATGCAACTAAGAAATTAGGCAGCGTCAAGGGAATAATCCTTTCTATGGCTATTGTTATCTGTGCCCTGTTAGCCTTTATTGCTTTCGGCACCGTTCCTGCGGCTCTGTTGACCATTGCTTTATTGGGCATTGCCGAGAGCTTCGGTGTTTCGCTGAAGACCACCTATTTTCTCAATTTGCCGGGAATTAGAGATTTACCAATTAATAAAGGGATTGCCTATTTCAGCGGGATGGTCAATGCCAGCAGGATGGCAGGACCAATGATCTATGGTTTGGCTTTATCGCTGGGGATGAGAATGGGGATGGGGATCATTGCCTTGGGGCTATCGGTATTGTTAGTATTTTTTATCTTTTACGGACGGCTCGAGCCGGTATATGGCAATTGTGATTAAGACGGTTAAAGATATTTTTATTATAGCGGGAATGAGGTCTTTTATTTATGAAGCCATTGAAATTTATCGTTATATTGAGTATTGTTTCACTCCTCGCTTTAACCGGCTGCTCCTCCAGCCAAGCTGCCATGCAAAGGGAGAAGGCAGCGAGAAAAGTAAGCTATGTTACCATCGCAGTTCCTATTCCCCTGGAATTTGCTGAGAAAAACACGAAATTCCTACAGGGGATCAACCTAGCACTGGAGGAGCTTAACAAGAAAGATGTGAATAAAATAAAATTCAGGCTGGATATCGTTGACGATCAGGCTAACTTCAAGACTGCGGTCGATCTGGCCCAAGGGTTCAGCAAGGAAACCGGTGTTCTGGCGGTCATTGGCCATTGGTATTCCGACATTTGTCTGCCAATATCCAAAATATACGAAGAAGCAGAGCTGTTGACTATTGTGCCCACCGTATCCAATCCGGAATTAACAAATAAAGGGTATAAATATATCTTTCAGAGTATTACCAGCGATAAGAAAATTGCTGAAAAGATGTGTGCTTATGCCAAGAGCCAAGGATATACCCGGATCGTAGTCTGCTACGAAGAAAGTTCCTACGGAGAGAATCTGGCTAAAGCCCTGGAGAAAGAAGCTGCCCAAAGCGGTCTGGTCATTGTCGATAGAAGAACAGGACTGGTAACCGGTGAACAGTTCAGAAGCGCCTATGACAAATGGGCGGCTTTGGAGTTCGACGCGGTGTTGTTGGCACTGAACATGCCTGAAGGAGCTTATTTCATCAGCCGTTTAAGACAAATAAACCAAGAGGCTGCTGTTATATCAGCCGATGGCTTGGATGTAGCTGACTTTATAGCTGAACTGGGAGAAAATGCCGAGGATACGGTGATAGTCACTACCTACAGTCCGGAGGACAGCAGGACCCAACTGGATAGTTTCATTGTAAAATACCAGGCTAAATATCATGAACAGCCGGATGTCTGGGCTATCCAGGGATACGAAGCATTACAGCTTATCGCCCACGCCCTTGAGGAAACCGGGAGCTTTTCGCCGGCAGTATTGGCCGATTACCTGTGTCAAATGGAGCCATGGCCAAGTGTTTCCGGGATAATCAGTTTCAATGAGAACGGGGAAATTGAAGGGCGGGAAATTTATTCCAAAAAAGTAGAGAACGGTCAATTTCGGTATGCCGACTGATTCTATCAAATAAGGAAGGATACATTGTATGGCGGAAAACAGGATTTTCAGAAAAGTTTCTCTGGATCGGTTATCCTCCCCCGAGGAATTGGATCAACGCTTAAGCGTCACTTCCCCCATAGGGTGGATGGCTCTGATTGCTATTGGGGTTTTGATTTTTGCTACCTTGTTGTGGGGTATTTTCGGCAGAATTTCCGATAAGGCAATAGGCAGCGGAATTATAATATCCGGCGGCGGGATTACCGGCGTGGTTCATCATGCCACCGGCCAGATAACCGATACCGGCGTACAGGACGGCGATTATGTTGTCAAGGGGCAGGTTATAGCACGGGTGGAACAGACTCAGCTTATTGCGGATATCAATAAAAACAGGGAAGATCTTGCCGCAGCCAAAGCCATAGATCTGGACAAGCTGGAACTGAACGACAGCAAGCACAACTTCACTATATACAGCAGGTTTGGCGAGATTTACAAGGGCTATCTGACTGCCCAGGCCAATTTAAATACCCAGAAAAAGTATTACGAGGTGGGAAAGGCCAAAACTGAAAATGAACTGGAACGGGTCAGGATACAATACGAGTCCAGCCTGGAAAAATACAACAATAACAAAATTCTATATGAATATGGCGCTGTTTCCAAAAACGAGCTGGAAGATACGGAACGGGAAATGCGTGCCGCCGAATCTTCTTACAATACCCTGAAACGTAATTTGCATGAACTGCCACTAGCTCAGCTCAAGGAGGCGGAAACCGCCTTTGAAGCCCAAAAACAATGGCTGAAAGACAGCATTGTCGCTTCGATCATCGAGTTGGAAACCAACATTCAAAAACAACAAAGAGATCTGATGAACAATAACGAAATAATCGCCGCATCTTCCGGCAGAGTGCTGGAAATGCAGGTTCGGAAAGGCGATATTTACCAGGCGGGAAGTGTCGTTTGCACAATAGCGGGAGAAAAGCAGCAAAACGATATGCTGGAAGCTGTAGTGTATGTTCCGGCGGAGCAGGGCAAAAAAATTATCCCCGGTATGGAAGTGAATATTTCTCCTACGACAGTGCAGAAGGAAGAAAACGGC